>CAZCBU010000294.1:0-4640 GCA_964496995.1 uncultured Sulfurovum sp. | reverse complement strand
AAAATGAGATACTGGGAGATCTTCTATGACAGTGACAAAATATTCAGCGAACGGGAATGATTTTATCCTGTTCGTGGCGCAGGAAAAGGCAGACAGATCCTCTTTGGCAAAAAAACTTTGCCATCGGCAGAACGGTGTGGGGGCGGATGGCCTGGTCGTGGTCCTGCCCCATCCTGACTATGATTTTGAATGGGAGTTCTATAATTCGGATGGTTCTCGAGCCGATATGTGTGGGAATGCCAGCAGGGCAGTGGCCCATTTTGCACACGAAAAAGGGATCTCCAAAGACGGGACCGCTGAATTTCTGACCGGTGCAGGAGTCATTCGTGCCACGATCAACGGAGTTTATGTGGTTTCAGATATGACAGAGCCAAAGATCATAAGAGACGATATTGAAGCCTTTGATGAAAAATGGTGGCTGATCGATTCAGGTGTCCCTCATCTGGTCACGGTGAGAGATGATATTGAAAATTTTGATCTGCAGCAGGCAAGAGAGTTGCGCCAGAAATACAATGCCAATGTCAACATTTGTAAAGTGGTGGGTGACACGATGTATGTACGCACCTATGAACGTGGTGTGGAAGATGAAACACTGGCATGCGGTACCGGAATGGTCGCCTGTTTTATACGTAACCATAAGGAGGGAAAGGTGCCTGAGCAGATCAGGGTCTATCCCAAAAGCGGTGATGAACTCTATGTGAGTTATGAAGACGGTGTTTACCGTTTCGGCGGTAAAGTGACAAAAACATTTATTGCCGAAACTATAGAATAGGAGAGTTGATGTTGCGATTACATAAATTTTTGATACTTGGAATCCTGTCAACGACATTACTGTTCTGTGATCAGTTTGACGATGCTGTTGACGCATACCGTAAAGGCAACTATGTACAGGCATTGAATACTTTCTATCTTCTGGCGAAGACTGGTGATGTAAAGGCCCAGTACAATGTAGGACTTATTTATGATAATGGCAAAGGGGTGAAGGTCAACCTTGCCGAGGCAATGAAATGGTATGAAATGGCTGCGAAAAAAGGCAATGCCGCTGCAGCATATAATCTTGGACACAGTTATCAGTCCAATGAAAGCAGCGATCCCAGATCCTACGAGAAAGCTGCAAAGTGGTATGAAGTTGCGGCCAAAGGGGGTGTCAAGGAGGCATACAATAATCTCGGATCCCTCTATATACAGGGGAAAGGGGTTGAGAAGAACAGGCGAAAAGCCTTTGAACTTTTTAAAAATGCGGCTTTACTCGGGGACAGCAATGCAAAGGTCAATCTCGCTGTCATGTATACCTGGGGAAAAGACAATCCAAAAGATAAAATGAAGACCTACACTTACCTGAAAGAAGCCCTGAAGTCGGGTAACAGTCAAGCCGGAAAATATCTAAGTATGCTTTGTGACGAGAATCCCTGGGTATGTGAAGAAGAAAAAGAGTAAAAGAAAGCCTTCTTTTAGTTTTTTTCCTATATACTTCTCTTCTCATTTTAATCTGCAGCTATCGCAGTAAGCATTTTTGAGCAAAGAATGCATATGACAAGATCGCGTAACTCAGTTGGTAGAGTACTTCCTTGACATGGAAGAAGTCGTTGGTTCAAGTCCAATCGTGATCACCACTTTCATTATACTTTTCCTCTTAATTCATTTTTATTCAACTTTTAGCTATAATATCGCCATTTTTAACGCGTACATTGTAAGTACGATACACAAAGGCTTAATTTGAGTGAAAATCTTATAGGTTACATAGATGACCAGGGAAACATTATTGATACACAGAGCGCAGGGGAAAACCCTTCTGCAACACCGATCGAGTACGATAACAGCGAGAAGGCATTGGAGATCATCCGTCACTCGACGGCGCACCTGATGGCACAGGCGATCACGGAGCTTTACCCCAATTCACAATTCTTTGTGGGGCCGGTAGTGGATGAAGGTTTCTATTATGACTTCAGAATCGATGAACAGATAGGTGAAAATGACCTTAAAACCATCGAAAAAAAGATGAAAGAGCTTATCAAGAAAAAGTACAAGATCGAAAAGTATGAGATATCCAAAGAGGAAGCATTGGCAAAATTTGCTGATGATGACTTGAAGCAGGCTGTACTTTCACGTATTCCTGATGAGACAGTCTCCATCTATAAGCAGGGGGAGTTTGAAGACCTGTGTAGAGGGCCCCATGTTCCTGCACTCAGGTTTTTGCATAACTTTAAATTGACTCGTGTTGCAGGTGCGTATCTCGGTGGTGATGAAAATGCTGAGATGTTGACGCGTATCTACGGTATAGCCTTTGCAGACAAAGAGTCTCTCAAAGCGTATATGACTATGATGGAAGAGGCAAAGAAACGTGACCATCGTAAGATCGGTGCAGAAATGGAGCTCTTTATGTTCAATGAAGAGTCCGGAGCAGGTCTTCCGTTCTGGATGCCTCAGGGAGCAAAGCTTAGAGCGAAACTTGAAGATATCCTTCATAAAGCACACCGTGTAAGAGAGTATGAACCTGTACGTGGTCCGGAGATCCTCAAAGCAGACCTCTGGAGAACTTCAGGACACTATGCCTGTTACGGTGACAACATGTATTTGACAGAGATCGATGGTCAGGAGTATGGTATCAAGCCGATGAACTGTCTGGGACATATCCAGGTCTTTAAGCAGACACAAAAGTCTTACCGTGATCTTCCATTGCGTTATTATGAGTATGGTGTGGTACACAGACATGAAAAATCAGGAGTACTTCACGGACTGCTTCGTGTAAGAGAGTTTACTCAGGATGATGCACATATTTTCTGTACACCGGAGCAGATCGCACCGGAAGTCCTTGAGGTGGTAGAGTTTGTTGATTCTGTCATGAAACTGTTTGGTTTTGAATACTCTATGGAGATCGCGACCAAACCTGACAAAGCAATTGGTGAAGATGCTGTCTGGGAAATGGCAACACAGGGGCTGAAAGATGCGCTTGACGGCAATAACCTTCCATATACCATTGATGAGGGTGGCGGAGCATTCTACGGACCAAAGATCGATATCAAGATCACAGATGCGATTGGAAGAAAGTGGCAGTGCGGTACGATCCAGGTAGACTTTAACCTGCCGGAACGTTTTGAAGTGGAATATGTAGACGAAGACAATACACGTAAGCAGCCTGTGATGATCCACCGAGCTATTTTGGGATCATTTGAACGTTTCATCGGAATACTAACAGAGCATTATGCAGGTGAATTCCCGTTCTTCCTTGCTCCGACACAGGTGATCTTCGTGCCGATCTCTGACAGTCATGTTGATTATGCCAAAGCGCTTAAGAAAAGATTGCTTTTGGAGGGTATCGATTCAGATGTCTATGACAAGAATGATTCACTGAATAAACGTATCAGAACGGCTGAAAAGCAGCGTGTACCGTATGTGGTGATCGTCGGAGATGAAGAGGTCAATGGAAATTCCGTGGCGATCAGAAACAGAAGAACCAGAGAGCAGTATAATCTTACACAAGATGAATTTATGGTAGAATTAACCAAACAACTTCAAGAAGGAAAAATTTGAGTAGACATAACGATAGAAACAACAGAGGAAGAAAGAAGCCTGACGATACCGTCATGAACGATGCGATCAGGGCAAGTGAATTAAGAGTATTGGGGGATGACGGCGAGCAATTCGGTATCATTTCGAGAGCTGATGCACTTCAAATTGCAGAAGACAAAGGGCTTGACCTAGTCTTGGTCTCTCCGGATGCAAAACCTCCTGTTGCTAAAGTCATGGATTACGGTAAACACAAATACGAGCTTGAGAAAAAGAAAAAAGAAGCACGTAAGAACCAGAAGAAGATCGAAGTCAAAGAGGTGAAGTTTTCTTGTAAAATTGCAGAGAACGACATTGCTTACAAAGTCAAACATGCAAGAGAGTTCCTTGAAAAAGGAAAACATGTGAAACTCCGTGTCTTCCTTAGAGGACGTGAAATGGCAAACCCTGAGTGGGGTGTAGATGTATTGAACCGTGTTTGGCCGATGCTTGAAGATATTGGAAATCTTGAGAGTGAAGCGAAACAGGAGGGACGTTACATTAATATGTACGTCACTCCTTTAAAGAAGTAATATTTCTCCGTAGGGTGTTGTCCCCTGACAACACCAACACTTCAAACTTATAATCTGATTTTTATTTTTTTTTGGATTTTATGATATTTCCTCATGCTTACATTGTGGCGTTGGTTCTCTCTTCATTTTTTTAGAAAAAACGAAGCAAAAAAGCGTCGTGGCTCTCGAATCGCTATCGCTTTCAAGGGCGTTCACCACGACAATGATTTTATAATACAGCTTGGCTATCGCCAGATTCAATACTTTCTTATTGTAACTACTGAATGAAAAGGAAGTAGCTACAGCCTATAAAAATTTATATTTTATAAAGTTATTGAAACACGTCAGAGACTTGTGCTTTTTTCTTTTGGGTTCGTTTTCTTTTTTTGCGCATTGCAAAAAAGAAAAGGAATAAAGAGAGAATCAACGCCACAATGTATATACAGGGTAGTAGTGATAGGCCTCACATAAAATTGAAACTCATTCCTTATACGATTCAGAATTTAGTTCTTCACTTGCACTGTACTTTAGTCCTTGACTTCATAATGCAACTTCAACCCCTCAGATGTCATCACAAACCCA
>CAZCBU010000293.1:0-2513 GCA_964496995.1 uncultured Sulfurovum sp. | reverse complement strand
ATCGTACATAATTTAATATTTTTTACTAAAAAACGTATTTTTTCATTCTATTTTTAGTTTAATTGTTATAAGGTTTTAGTAGCGGGATTTTATCTGATTTAACATTGATAGTTTAAAAAAGATCCGACCTGCTGTATTTTTACAATTGTTAAAGCTAAACTCATTGTGAAGTGGGGTCAGAAAACCATGGGTCTCATGCAGATCGCCAGGTTGCCGGTAGTAAAAGTCAGTAGTATGGCTTTGACGATCACCATTTATTGTACTGCCTTCTTCACAGATTAGAAAAAAAGGGTAAGAGAGTATTATGAACAGACCTGATCCGATCGATGAAGAGTATACATTTGAAAAAGGGCTGATCGTCAGTTCCACAGATCTTAAAGGCATCATTACCTATGCAAATAGAAAATTCTGTGAAATTGCAGGCTATACGAAGAGTGAACTTACGGGGAAAAGCCATAATATCGTCAGGCATCCCGATATGCCAAAAGCAGCGTTCAAGGGGCTGTGGGAGACGATCAAAGCGGGGAAAGAGTGGACAGGCATCGTGAAAAACCTTAGAAAAGACGGACGTTACTACTGGGTATATTCACATATCGCACCGGTCTTCAACGAGGGAAAAATCACGGGATACACTGCGGCAAGAAGGCCTGCATCCGAAGATGAAATCACAGAATGCATACATATGTACGAAGACCTGCTCAAACAGGAAACCAAATAAAAGGAGTTGTTTATAGATGTACTATATTAAAAACCAAAACAATCAGATCATTGCCGCCGATCCTCTCGTGCTTGATCTTCTCAAAGTGGAAAGCATCGATGAACTCTATAAGGAAACTGTATTGGGGAATATCAGTTTTCTGGAAAAAGAAGAGGGAAAAATCACTATTGAAACACTGGTAAATGAACTGTGTTATACAATAAGCAGCCATGAGCTTTCAGGCCTTCTGGGGAAGATGACACTGGTAGCCCTCCAAACGCCTGTTGCCCCCTCTGCCGAACAGGAGATAGCTGACGTTTCCGAACTTCTACAGGAGAAAGCGGAAGAGAGTGATGAAAAAGAACTGATTGAAAAACTCCTTGATATCGATACGGCAAAGGAAACGGAAGAGGAAGCACTTGTACTCTTCGACGACCTTGTCCAGACCGAAACAGAATTACAAGTACCGGAGACTGCAGCTGCCGAAGCACCGCAAGAGGAGGAGAAACCCGACCTTTTCGAAGATACCATTGCCCTTTTTGAGGAACCGGCAGAAGCAGTGCGGGAGGAGGAGTTCAAAGAGGAGAAAAAGCCTGAAATCTCCGATGAAATAGGAGATGAGCTCTTTGACCTTCTGCTTCCCGGCGATGCGGAAGAGATGATCAGTGAAATCTCCGAAGAGCAGCCAGAGCAGCCTGCCGACACATCGCCTATCTTCATAGATACTGAGACGATCTGCCGTAACATAGGGATCTCCGCAGACGATTACAATACCTTCCTGAATGAATATATCGATACGGCACTCTCTTTGGAAAATGATTTGCGCAGTACCGATATGCAGGCCACCACAAATGCCATCCAGACACTTTCACATCTCTCAAACGTCCTGCATCTTCCTGTTGTAACGGAACGTATTACAGAGATCAAAAATACAGCACCGGAGCAGAAAGAGCAGGCCATCTCTTCCCTCTACGCTGCTTTAAGCCGTCTTACAACAACCAATGAGGAGACTCTGCCGCTTGAGGTAACGCAGAACCTGAAGCAAGTAGAAGAGGAAACCGTCAATATTGCCGATACTCTGGACCTCATTTCGGAAACAGCCGTAGAAGAGGAGAGAGAAACTGCTCCAACCCCTACCGGAGGATTCGGAACGATCAACCTGAATGATGTCAAACCCATCCACTTTGATTTTCAGCTCGAAGAAGCGGCGAATGACCTGAGCCTTCCTATTGAACTCATTGGAGAGTTCGTACACGACTTTATAGCACAGGCACACGAAGAGACGGAAAAAATGCTGAAAGCCTATGAAGAGGGTGACCTTGAAACCGTTCAGAAAATAGGCCATCTACTGAAAGGGACTTCCAGCAACCTGCGTATCACCCCTCTTTCCGAAACACTTTATAAAATACAGTTTTGTGAAGACAGCAGTAAACTTGAAGCGCTGATCAAAGAGTATTGGGGACACTTCCTCTCTTTGGAAAATCAAATCAATCTTGCATCGAGATAAAAGGAAATAGACGATGACCATACGAAATAGACTTAAACTGATCGGGTTTGTCCCGATCGTATTTCTTATTTTACTTTCAAGTTATTTCTTTATCACTTCCTATGTGAATTTTGAAAAAGCAAATACCTTAAAAACGCTCCTTAAGAACAATGCCAGCCTCAGCCACTCCCTGACTCAAGTCGGAAAGGAGCGTGGCCTGACTGCCCTCTATATGGGTAGTGACAGAAAACTTTTCTCGGACCTGCTGGCAAAACAGAGAAAAACCACGGATAAATCACTAATAGCTCTGAAGCAGAATCTGGTCACTGA
>CAZCBU010000292.1:0-4572 GCA_964496995.1 uncultured Sulfurovum sp. | reverse complement strand
TAGACGAATTCAAAACCTGTCAACTGATCAAGGAAAACTTTTTTTTCTTCATCATTTGGAAAAGCAAGCTTTTCTCTCATCGATTGTTCACAGTTCTTGTGTGAAAAGCTAATGACCTGATAATACATTAAAAATCCCTTTCGATCATCTCTTTGGCTATATCGGACAATGCCTCTTCACCATGTGTTTCCATAAGATCAATGGCTTCATCTATGAGTTCTTTGGCTTCAAAATAGGATCTTTGTATGATCTGATGCTCTTTCATCTTCAACACGATCCACTTCTGCTCATCTTCATTCAATACTTTTGCATGCAGTGAAGCAAGTCTTTTCTTCTCTTCTTCATTCAATGCCTCATACAGATAGATATACGGCAGTGTTGTTTTTCCTTCAACAAAATCATGTAAAGCCGGCTTTCCAAGAGTCTGTGCATCAGAAGTGATGTCAAGCAGATCATCGATCATCTGGAAAGCCAAGCCCAGATTCCTGCCGTAGGTCATATAGACATCTTTCGGTTTTCCTGCCAAAAGTGCAGCTGCTCCGGCACTGGCTTCTATGAGAGATGCTGTTTTCTGATAGATCATCTCCAAATAAAACTCTTTATCCAAATTGAAAGACTTGGACAAAGAAACATCTTTCAATTCTCCAAGACTTAACTGTGTGACCGCATTGGAAACGATCTTGGAAATATCAGCCGAAATATTGTTCAATTCAAAAAAACCTTTTGAATAGAGAATATCTCCCAGCATGATCGCTGTTTTATTCCCATACAGCGCATTGAGAGAAGGTTTTGAACGTCTGGTGAAGGCATCATCGATGACATCATCATGCAAAAGACTGGCTGCATGTATCATTTCGACTACAGCGGCCGTTTTAACGACCGGCAGACTGTTTCCTGCGATCTTTAAAATAAGCTTTGCACGCAGTCTTTTACCATGAGGCAATTTGTCATAAAGCCTTATGACTTCTTTATCATTCAAATCTGCTATGAATTGTTCTATTTTTCTCTCTACGGCACTTAACATAACTTTCCTATTCGCACTGTGTTACAATACTTCCTACAAGATCAATAAAGACTGTTGCCGTTCTGCCGTCAATATCTTCATCTATAATGCTTGACTGTATCTCTCTTTCGAGTGCCTCATCCAAACCTCTCTCTTCAAGCATTTTCTCTGCAACTGCCAGTCTTCTGAAAACTGCTTCAAGCTCTTTTTCTACGATATTCTGATTCGCTGTTTTCGCTATCTCAAAATAACTTGACTGGGGAGAACGCCCCCAGAAGTCTTCTTTATAATTTTCATACTCTTCATCTTCTTCAATATAACTGCTCATTTGTATTATCCTGTTATTATTTATTGCTTTCTAAAAAGAAAGTATTATATCTAACTTTATATTTGTTAAATCTTGCTTTAAATGTGCATAATGTTATTCAGAGGCTTCTTTTGTATCTAAAAATTTTGGCTCTCCCAAATAGTATCCCTGTGCATATGCTATCCCCAGTTCAGACACCATATCATAGATCTCTTTTGACGATACGAATTCGGCAACAAGCTCATATTGGTACTTTTCAGCCAACTCTTTAATAGAACTCAGCATGATTTTTGTACGTTCGGGAGAAGGTACCAGCTCTTCAATAAGACTCCCGTCGATCTTCAAAATATCTATATCCAGTTTGATCATATAGGCATAACTTGCATATCCGCTTCCAAAGTCATCTATAGCGATCTTTGAGCCAAAAGCCTTCAGCTGTTGGAAGATCAAGGCAACTTCATCATAATTCTTGACTTCATGACTTTCCAGTATTTCAAAAGTAAGTCTATTGGCAAGCGCTCTGTGACGATACAGCTGTTTTGTAATGAGTTTCATCATATCTGCATTATAAAGATCATGAAGATCCATATTGATAGATATCTGGATCTTTGGATCTTTATGTAAGGTGTGAAAGACTTCTTTGAGTACCAGTTTGCTCATTTTGATATATTGGGTTGTCCCTCTGATCATATCCAGAAAATAGACCGGAGGAATAAGTTTTTGCGGTTCCTCTTTATCGATCAGCCGTACCAAAGCTTCATATTTGACGATCTCCTTCGTTTTTGTATTCACAATAGGCTGATAGAGACATGTCAGACGTTCCTCTTCCAAAGTCTCTTTAATATAGTCCAGGTTCTTATATTTTATTTTATCTGCGGCAATATTGCCTATAATACCCAAGCCGTTTTTTCCTCTGCTTTTAATTTCAAAAAGTTTTTCATCCAGACATCTTTGGATATTGTAAATAGAGAGTGTCTCTTTGGGAATCACCATCGCAGACATAGAAAGGGTTAAAGAGATGGTCTCATTATGGATCAAATAACGTTTTTCTGATAAATATGTAAATAATTTTTTTGCCAATGCTTCCAGATCAGTATTCTTTTTTTCCACAAGGAGAAAAAATTCACTTCCCCCAAGACGTATGATCCGTGCTTCTTGAGGCAAAAGTCTCAGCATCTCTTTGCTGAACAGCTCTAGCACCATATCACCTGCTTCATATCCATACTTTTCATTGATCTGTTTGAACTCATCAATATCGATCATCATGGCATCATACTGATTGACTTTATTGACATCAAAGAACTCTTGAAGATAGACTTTCGTGTAGGCAGAGGTCAAAGAGTCAAACAATATACTTTTTCTCAGTTTATGGTACTGATAGGCAAAATAGATCAAAAAGAAAAAACTGACCAGAAGAAAGACTTGCATCAGCGTGACGGTATTCAACACAGGAGAGTTGATATTGCTAAGATATTCACCATAAACCTTAGAAAGATCCATGACCAGCAGTGCCTGTGTTTCCCCCTTTATCACAATAGGATAAAGCAGAGAAAGCCATACATGTTCAATCCCCTCCTTCTGTTCGATGATCCTAGGTATTTGCATTGAGTAGACGGTATCAAAGAGGTTACTTTTAGGAAAAAATATCGTATTGTACTCTACAGGATCTTCAACGGATCCGTCAAGCAGAAAACGGTAATGACCTTTTTTATCTTTGTGCAGAAGAAAAATATATTGATACTCTTTTGTTAAAAAAGTACGCAGTACATTATTGAGTTCATCCCGAAGGGCAGGATCTTTCTCTAAATTCAATTTTCCTTCTTTTACGGTCTTGGACTCAATGTATTCACCGATCTTCTCTGCATATTGTTCTGCTTTTTCAATCTCCTGTGTTTTAAGTTTTTCAGTACTTTGATGGACGGAGTACTGCAAATAAAGTGCAAATATGACCAATAGACCCATAATAATGAAAATGTATCTATTGGTATGCCTTTGTATCATAGTTCATCAACCGTAAAACTTTGATATTCTGCAGGCAGTGTAAGGTGGCGTGCATCCAAACGATTCTTGATGAAGAGCAGCTGCGACCTTCCTTTTTTCCAGTAAAATGCACCGACTATGTCAAATGAATACTTCAAAAGACGGTAATCCGTCACAAAAAGGATAGGTTTTTCCGTCTGTTCATTCATCCATTGCTGCTCTCTCATCATTTTAAAAAGTGCTGGACGATTTGTGATCAGAACAATATCCGATGTTGCAGGGTCATCCGTTAAAACCAGTCTTTTTGAATACACAAATATCTCTTGATACTCTTTATCATTCGTATATACACGTATACTTGGTTTGTGTACCAGTGCTGAAAATATCTGATGATACATTTTGAGTGTACTCCCCCTTTCCAATGCATAGAGATGCCCATACACTAAGATCAGGAGAATAAGGATCTTTTTCAAAACAGATACTCCAACTCAAGGATGATACGCTGATCTATCGGAGTTACCCGTAAAGGTGCCAACATACTCCTGGTTGCGGGGTCAAGTCTAAACAGGTTTGTCTTTTTAGCTTTATTGAGAAGATTCTCTCCCTTGAGCGTCATCGTTGTATCTTCACTGATATTCCAGGACACCGAACTTGTAAGATCAAAATAGTTTACCCAGTCGAGACTGTTTCTGTGCCATACAAGACCATTGTAAAAATCAAAGTCTTCATAACTGTTCATAAAACTGAGATAACCACTGGTATCTTCAAGTTTATCTAGATTAAAAATATCTTTATACAGCGCATAATAGAGCTGTAGATTCATTTTATTATTTACATTGAAACTATAATCATAATTGAAGATCGTAGTAAAATATTTTGTATCTTCACCTGTATCATTATTTTTAAGTAAACTGTTTTCGTCCTGCATTATATGTAAAATCAGTCTTGCCCGTTGTTTTTTATTGGTATAGGAGACTTCCTGTGTAACACCAAGAGTACTCTGTGGTTCCACGTTTTGATATGTCAAAGGATCCAAATAACGCATAAGCGGCTCCAAAGCGAACTGACTGCGATAAAGATACGTTTTGTAACTCCAGTGATCATTGGTATAAAGATAACCCAGACGCAGTTGTAAGAGAGAATCATTTTCCACTCCCCCGTTTCGGGAAATATGATTGTAAGATATACCCAGTGTCAAAAGCTGTTGATCACTCAATGCATATTGGTCCTGAAAAAAGACAGAAGCTATTGTTTCAGCCGTAAAAGGTGAGGTCAAAGCATC
>CAZCBU010000291.1:0-3326 GCA_964496995.1 uncultured Sulfurovum sp. | reverse complement strand
CAGGAAGAGTCGCAGACACTTGCAGAGATCACTTACCAGAACTACTTCAGAATGTATGAAAAACTGGCAGGTATGACCGGTACAGCGCAAACCGAAGCCACAGAATTTGCACAGATCTATAACCTTGATGTTATCTCTATCCCTACCAATGTGCCGATTGCCAGAGATGACAAAAATGACCTGATCTACAACACCGAGCGTGAAAAACTGGACGCTGTGGTCAGAAGGGTCAAAGAGTTGAATGCAAAAGGCCAGCCTGTACTGATCGGTACGGCTTCCATTGAAAAATCAGAAATGATCGATGAGAGACTCAGAAAAGAGAAGATCCCCCACAACATGCTCAATGCAAAGAACCATGAGCAGGAAGCGGAGATCATCAAAAATGCCGGCCAGAAAGGTGCCGTGACCGTTGCGACAAACATGGCAGGGCGTGGTGTCGACATTAAGATAGATGATGAAGTCAGAGCACTTGGAGGATTGATGATCCTTGGTACGGAAAGACATGAAAGTAGACGTATCGACAACCAGTTAAGAGGTCGTTCAGGCCGTCAGGGTGATCCGGGGGAGAGTCAGTTCTTCCTAAGCCTCGATGACAACCTTCTGCGTATTTTCGGTGGAGAAAAGATCAGGAACATCATGAACAAACTCGGTGTTGAAGAGGGTGAGTACATTGACTCCAAGATCGTAACACGTTCGGTCGAAAAAGCACAGAAAAAAGTGGAGAACCAGCATTATGAGTCAAGAAAACACATTCTTGAGTATGATGATGTCGCCAACCACCAGAGAAAAGCGATCTACGCCTTCAGGAATCAGCTGCTTGATCCTGACTTCGACATTGCTGCAAAGATCAAAGAGAACCGTTCTGAATATATTGACCACCTTCTGGCAGAGTGTGAGATCTTTGACGGTATGCCTAAAGAAGATTTCAATGTTGAAAAGCTTGCTGAACTTATCAGAGAAGAGCTTCATACAGAGGTTGATCCTAAGCACTTTACAGACAAAGAACCTGAAGAGCTCAAAGAGATGATCACAGAAATGATGGAAAATATGTATGAAGAGAAGATGTCCCAGCTTGATCCTGAGCAGAGAACAGAGATCGAACGTATCCTCTACCTTCAGGTACTGGATCCTCAGTGGCGAGACCATCTTTATGAGATGGATGTACTTAAAACCGGTATCGGACTCAGGGGTTATAACCAAAAAGATCCACTCACTGAATATAAACAGGACTCCTACAAACTCTTTACCGACCTGGTAGAACGTATTAAATATGAAGCGGTAAAAGTACTGCATCTTGTACAGTTTGACTTCAGCTCTCCGGAAGAGGAAGAAGCAGCGGTTGAACAGATAAGAGAAGAATTGGAAAGTGAAGTGGCAGATGCACAGCTCAACCAGTCTTATGAAGAGGGTGAGATCGCTGAAGATTCTGCAAAACTCAAACCTATTGAAGGGACCAAGAAACCAAAAAGAAATGATCCCTGTCCTTGCGGATCAGGTAAAAAGTACAAAAACTGTTGCGGACAAAGCGGACCGAAAAAAGGTCTTCTGGCCTAATGTCCAAAACACTCTCCAAGCCTAACAAGACCTTTGTTAGGCACATCATCAAACACTATCTCAAATACGACAAAGAAAATCCTTTTATTTTCATCTCTGCCATTTTGGCATTTTTAGGTATTGCTACCGGTGTGATGGTATTGATGATCGCTATGGGGATCATGAACGGTACGCAGAAAGAGTTCTCCAAAAAACTTTTTGTCATGAACTACCCTCTTACCCTTTTGCCTGTTGAAGAGAATGCTGTCAATGATGATCTGCTTCAAAAACTCAAAGAAAAATTTCCTCATTTTAAATTCAGCCCCTACTACACCACACAGGTCATTACCAAAAATGAAGGAGCGGTACAGGGCTCTTTGCTCTATGGTGTTGATTTTGACAAAGAGGCACAGATCAACCACATTTTTGCAGAAGCACGGGGAGACTCTACCAATAAATTCCGGGTCATCGTCGGCGATGCGCTCTCTTATGAAATGAATGCGCCCAAAGGAGACAAAGTCACCCTCTACTTTTCAGAACAGCAGGCTGTGGGTTTTGGGACCATGCCCCTGCAGAAACGTTTTCTGATCGACGGTGTATTTGACTCAGGACTGAAAGCATACGATAAGGCCATCATGTATACCTCACTTGAAGCTTTTGAAAAACTGCTCAAGCGTACGAATGGTATTTATGACGGCCTGCATATCTATACGGAGGATCCCATGAAAGAGATAGAGAAGATACGCGAGATCGTACCGGAAACTGTGATCGTCGAGGGCTGGTGGCAGCAGAACGGTAATTTCTTTGCCGCCATGGAGATGGAGAAGAAAGCACTTTTCCTTGTACTCCTGCTTATCATTCTGGTTGCTTCTTTGAACATCATCTCTTCACTGCTCATGACAGTGATGAGCAGACGTTCGGAGATCGCTCTTATGCGTACGCTGGGTGCCACAAAAGCTGAGATAAAATCTATCTTCTTCAGACTGGGACTGATTATCGGTTCGGCAGGCATTGTGGCCGGTACCCTGCTTGGTGCTTTTGGTATCTGGGTACTCACTACCTTTGACATTATCTCTATGCCCGCAGATGTCTATGGTACTTCCAAACTCCCTGTTGACTTGACCATGGGAGATTTCGGGCTGATCATCCTGGGTACATCTGTCATCATATTGCTCTCTGCACTCTATCCGGCAAAGAAAGCTTCACAGACGGATCCTTTGACTGTGCTTAGGAACGAATAGCAGCGAACTGCTAGGGAGCAACTCTATTGAAAAGCTCAGGTTTTTTAATATTCAGCCGTGGCTTCTTCTTTGGTTTTGACGGCTGGTTGATAATATGTGCAGGAGACTGCAATGTTCTTTTAATAAGATCCAATGGCAGCTTGAGCAACTCTTTTGTCGCTGAAGTTTTAACCACCGGCTTAGACAAAGATCCTGTGATCTTCAGACCTACCGTCATACTTTTATCTTCACCCATCAATATGTAGCCAAGCACAGGTATACTTCCCACCACTTTCCCCAATTCTCTGGCTGTTTGGATCGCCAGATTCATATTGATGGTTTTTTTCTTCAGATCGATCACACCCTTCCCCACAATACTGGCAGATGTACCCTCAATATGTATGGTATCAAAAATGATGCTGTTCTTTATCTTGCGGTATTTCGCAACCCCTTTTTTGATCATAAAGCCTTTTTTTGAAAAACCCGGATCATGCAGTGTTGCCAGTGCAGGCAAAGTATTGATAAAGGCCAGTGTATTGTTATAGGCTTTGAAATCACGCATGACCCCACCTT
>CAZCBU010000290.1:0-3064 GCA_964496995.1 uncultured Sulfurovum sp. | reverse complement strand
CGTGCACCGGAGTATGATGAGTCTTATCTTGTCCATGGCGGATCAGCAGGTGGTGGGGGTAACGATTCGGATATTGATGTTGACCCACTCTTTGAAGATGCAAAGCAGGTAGTATTGAACGATCAAAAGACTTCCATCTCTTACCTTCAAAGAAAGTTACAGATCGGTTATAACCGTTCGGCAAATATCATAGAACAGCTTGAAGCCAAAGGTATTCTGTCTGCACCGAATGCAAAAGGTAACAGAGAAATACTCTAATATATTTACGTCATTCAGATCTGGGTCTGAAATGACGTCTGAACCCTCTTTTTCTGTAACAATCTGCTACATCAAAGCTATCTACTTTATCCCCACTTATCATTCAAATAACTATTAACCACTTTTGAGGTAAAATCAGTCACCAAAATATTAATTAAATAGGAGACTTTATGGCATTACTAGAAGCATATAAAGCACATACTGAAGAGAGAGCGAAACTTGGTGTTCCACCATTGGCCCTGACTGCTGAGCAAACAGCTGAGTTGGTAGAATTATTGAAAGCCAGTCCTATTGCAGATGTTGATTATGCAATGGAACTTTTAACTGAAAAAGTACCTGCAGGTGTAGATGATGCAGCCTATGTCAAAGCGGCATTCCTTAACGATATCGTTCAGGGAAATACAACATGTGAAGCGATCGATCCGGTAAGAGCTACAGAGATCCTTGGACAGATGTTGGGTGGATTTAACGTACAGCCACTGGTTCAAGCATTAAAGCTTGACGGTGAAGTAGCGAAGTCTGCAGCAGAACAGTTGAAGAACACACTGCTTGTTTATGATTCGTTCAATGATGTAAAAACATTGATGGATGAAGGGAATGCACTGGCAAAAGAAGTCATTGAATCCTGGGCAGATGCTGAATGGTTCAAGAACAAGCCTGAACTCGAGAGAGAGATCACTGTTACTGTATATAAAGTACCTGGTGAGACCAATACAGATGACCTTTCTCCGGCATCTGAAGCATTTACGAGAGCAGATATTCCATTACATGCGAATTCGTTCCTTGTGAACAGAATGGACAACCCGCTTGAAACAATGGCAAAACTCAAAGAGAAAGGTCATCCTCTTGCATACGTTGGTGATGTTGTAGGAACAGGTTCGTCAAGAAAATCAGGGATCAACTCAGTACAGTGGCACATGGGCAGAGATATTCCTGGTATTCCTGGTAAAAGAACAGGCGGTGTGGTCATTGGTGACATCATTGCTCCGATCTTCTTCAACACGGCAGAAGATTCAGGATGTCTTCCTATTCAGGCACCGGTAGCAAACCTTGAAACAGGTGATGTTATTACGGTTAAGCCTTTTGACGGTGTGATCGAAAAGAACGGAGAAGTGGTTTCTGAGTTCACACTTGAGCCAAATACACTTCCGGATGAAATGAGAGCTGGTGGTCGTATTCCATTGATCATAGGTAAAGGCTTGACTGCCAAAGCAAGAGAAGCACTTGGTATGTCTCCTTCAGATGTATTCATGACACCTTCTCAGCCTGCTGACAATGGTAAAGGGTTTACACTCGCTCAGAAAATGGTAGGTAAAGCCTGTGGTATCGAAGGTGTGAAGCCTGGTGTTTACTGTGAGCCGGTATGTGCTACTGTAGGTTCTCAGGATACAACCGGACCAATGACAAGAGATGAGATCAAAGAGCTTGCAGCATTGAATTTCGGTGCAGATTTTGTACTTCAGTCATTCTGTCACACTGCTGCGTATCCAAAGCCGGCAGACATCAACCTTCAGCATACACTGCCTAAGTTCTGGACAGAGAGAAAAGGGTTCATTCTTAGACCGGGTGATGGTGTTATCCACTCATGGTTGAACAGAATGTGTCTTCCTGATACTGTCGGTACAGGTGGAGATTCACACACAAGATTCCCTATCGGTATCTCATTCCCTGCGGGTTCTGGTCTTGTTGCGTTTGCAGCGGTTACAGGTATGATGCCTTTGACTATGCCTGAGTCTGTATTGGTTAGATTCAAAGGTACAATGCAACCGGGTATCACACTGAGAGATATGGTCAATGCCATTCCTCACCAGGCGATCAAAGAGGGTCTTCTGACTGTTGAAAAAGCGGGTAAGAAAAATATCTTTGCCGGACGTGTACTTGAGATTGAAGGTCTTGAAGATCTTAAGTGTGAGCAGGCGTTTGAGCTTTCTGATGCATCTGCAGAGCGTTCAGCTGCAGCGTGTACGGTTAAGCTTAACAAAGAGCCTATCATTGAGTATCTTGAGTCTAACATTGCTCTCATCGAAGAGTTGATCGCTCAGGGGTATGAAGACAAAGCGACACTTGAGAGAAGAGCACAGAAAATGAGAGACTGGATCGCGAATCCAGAGCTTCTTGAAGCTGACTCTGATGCAGAGTATGCAGCAGTGATCGAGATCGATATGGATCAGATCAAAGAGCCGATCCTTGCTTGTCCTAATGATCCGGATGATGTAAAAACATTGTCAGAGATCCACGCGCAGGGAATGAGAACAGAGATCGATGAAGTATTTGTCGGTTCATGTATGACGAACATCGGTCTTTTCAGAGCTAATGCAGAAGTCCTTAGAGGCGAAGGTCCGGTTGAAGCGAAGCTGTGGATCTGTCCTCCGACTAAAATGGATGAGAAAACACTTCAGGAAGAAGGATACTACTCTGTATTCGGTATGGCAGGTGCAAGAGTTGAGATCCCTGGATGTTCACTCTGTATGGGTAACCAGGCTTCTGTAAAACAGAATGCATGGGTATTCTCAACATCTACAAGAAACTTCGATAACAGACTCGGTAAAGGGTCTCAGGTCTATCTTGGTTCTGCTGAACTTGCAGCGGTAGTTGCACTTAAAGGTAAATTACCAACAGCAGCTGAGTACCTTGAGATCGTAGAAAACAAGATCAAGCCGGAAATGTCTGACGATATTTACAAGTACCTGAACTTCAACAAAGTCTCTAAAGAAGAGCTTGAAGCGATGGTTGAGTAGTCAACGTCACCTGTTCAGCAGAGAAGTTCTCTGCTGAATATCTTTCAACTTTTTCTCCCCACTTCTAT
>CAZCBU010000289.1:0-4909 GCA_964496995.1 uncultured Sulfurovum sp. | reverse complement strand
CTGCTCCAGATACCACGTTAACTGCTTAGCGGTGATACCACGTTTCTCCGCTTCTCTTTTTAAAATATATTGAGGGATCTTTACTTTTGTTCCGGCGAACTGTTTTGCAAGTTTTTGTATGGCCTTTCCATGTTTGTTGAAACAGAGTCTGGCAAAGACAAAAGGCAGGCCGGTCTGTTCATACCAGGCTTCTGCCAGATCAATGCCTTCTCCGCCATCAAGGTAATGTTTCAGTGCAGCATCTCCTATGAGCACCTTCCCTGTGAGATTGAGTACTTTTGTCAGATGATTGGATGTGGCAGAAGCCGGATCACTTTCATTTTTACCCTCCAGGAGTAATACGGAATAGACTTTTTTGTTTGCTATGATACCCAGGTCGGTACAGTTACATTTTTTTGATTCAATAGAAGAGATGAAGGCGGCATTGATCTCTCTCCTTTTGAGGGCTTTGTTGATCTTTGAAGGAACAGCCCGTTTGTAACGGAAACTCATTTTGGAAGCATTGTCTCTGATATGTCGTTTGAGATAGATCTGAAAAGGCAAAAGGTTGAGGTAGCTGATAGAACCGAATAACATAGTGTAAAAAGTTCCTCCAGATCCAGTTTAAGCGTAATTATACCAAACAAGAATTATAATCCCCCACATAACAGCAGGAGAATTCCTTATGATAAAAGTAGAATTTTTAGGTCCGATCGGTAAAGAACCTATAGAGATGGAAGCAGCGACACTTGCAGATGTTTCCATGAAACTGAAAGAGGACAGTACTCTTTCCCCGTGGCTGGACAAATGTGCAGTTGCCCTGAACGATACCATGATCAATGATCTGAGTACTGCTCTGAAAGATGGAGACAGGATCTCCATATTGCCACCTGTGTGCGGAGGCTGAGAAGTGGAGCTTTATCATGGTCCTTTAGACATTAAAGAAATATTCGGTCGATGGCTGGATGAAGAGGCAGAATCAAACTATGGAGCCTACATCCCTTTTGTGGGGACGATCCGTGCTGAAGATGAGATCGAAGCACTGAGTTTTGATATTTATGAGCCGGTATTGCAAAAATGGTTTGATGCCTGGCAGGAGAAAGCAAAAGTACAGGGAGCTATAGTAAAAATGGCACACTCCATAGGCGATGTACCTGTGCATACTTCCTCTTATGTCTCAGCAGTCTTCTCTCCTAAGCGTAGAGTGGCACTGGAGCTCATAGATGAATTTGTGGAAGATTTCAAAGCCAATGCGCCTATTTGGAAATATGATGTCAAGAATGGTGAACGCATTTATGCAGAAGAGAGAAGCACACCGATGGACGGATCGGGATTATTGGCGTAGGGTGTGCAATAGCACACCTATAAAATATTAATCATTCAAAAGGTGTGCTATTGCACACCCTACGGGAAAAGGGATTTACACAAATGATACATTTTGATGAATCGATACAAATCATACAAGATTTGCAAATAAACAGCTATAAAACAAAAAAACTCTACCTGATCGATACGCTGGGTTATGTCTTGGCTGAGGATATTGTGGCAGACCACAACTCTCCTGAATTTCCCACTTCCGCTATGGATGGATATGCTCTGAACTATGATGATCTTGCAATGGGCAGACTGAAGATCGCAAGTATCAATCCTGCCGGATCAGCCCTGACAGATCAAGTCATAGGCGGTACCTGTATCAAGACCTTTACCGGTTCACTCATGCCTGAAGGTGCGGACACACTGATCCCTATTGAAAATGTAGAAGTGGATGGTGACGAGATCATTATCAAGGAAGAAGTGCCTCAGGGATTTTCTGTCAGAGAGATCGGTGAGAATTATGCCAAAGGGCAGCTGCTTATCAAAAAAGGTACCAAGATCAATTTCCCTGAGATCGGTGTGATGGCTGGACTGAATATTGTAGCACCGCTGGTGTATGAAAAAACAACCGTAGCGATTCTTTCAACCGGTTCTGAACTGTTGGAGTTGGGGCAGCCGCAAACCTCTGATGCTCAGATACGCTCTTCCAATAATTATATTCTTGAAGCGATCATTAAAAAGTATGACGGTATTCCTATGCAGCTTGGATGTATTCAGGACAATAAAGAGAATATCAAAAGAGAAGTTGCAAAAGCTTTTGAACAGAGTGATATTGTAGTGACCACCGGCGGTGTGAGTGTGGGAGACTTTGATTTTGTCAAAGATGTCATTACAGAACTTGGCTGCGAGATCGTCTTTAAAGGGGTACGCATAAAGCCGGGGCAGCACATAGTCGTTGCCAGACGGGGAGACAAGTTCATTGTCGGACTTCCCGGTTTTGCCTATTCCTCTACGGTCACAGCCCTTCTCTATGTGGTTCCCCTTATAGAAAAGCTGCAGCAGGGTAAATGTTCTATGCGCAAAGTTAAAGCAAAACTGAAAGAGCCTTTTATCAAACGTGCCAAAAAAGCAGAATTCACTGCCTGCAATGTGACCCTGATGCAGGGTGAGTACTATGTAGATTTTAAAGGCAAGAAGGTCGGTACTTCGGCTATCTTGACCAATATGCTTGGTAATGTGGCACTGCTTGTGACTTCGGAAGATGATACTTCCAAAGAGGTAGGTGACGAGGTCACGATACTTTTAATAGACTAAAGTGAGAGGATAGAGTCTCTTACTTTTAGAAACAGTGCAAATTCTGCTGCTGTAGTACATCCCATTTTGATCGCATAACTTAATAACTCTTTATCTTTTGTGTAAACCATTTTCTGTCCTTTTTACGATTTATATGTCAAATTGTAGTTAAAAATATTAAATTTGTTTAAAAATATGTCAAATTGTCATACTTTTAAGAAAAATAGTCTATAATTGACATATAAATATCAAACTAGGAGTGAAAAATGATGAATTTAAGTGAAATCATTGAGAAATTGAAAGATGTGATCTCTGAAACAAAGATCGGTGCAAAAGTTTTTGACAAAGATGTGGCAACGGCACTGAATATTCCTCAGGCAACATTTGCAACCATGAAAAAAAGGAATTCTATTCCTTATGAAGAGATCCTGGAGTTCTGTGCCTTGAAAAAGATCTCTGTGAACTGGCTTTTTTTTGATCAGGCGGTTGATATGCTGAAAGCCGAAACAGAGAAATTTTTTCAGGTACGTTATTTCTCAGATATCCGTGCAAGTGCAGGCGGCGGTGCAGAGATCTTTGATGAAAATTATGAAACCATAAGCATAGATGAGAAGATCATGCATAATATGGTAGGGATGGGAAATACTGAATTGGAAGCTATTCATGTGGATGGAGAGTCTATGGAACCGACATTGCAGGACGGATCCATTGTCTTTGTGGACAGAACACAGACCAATATCAATAAAAATGGTATATTTATCGCATCAACCACAGGCGGGTTATTTATTAAGCGTATTCAGCAGCGCGCAGATGGAATGATAGAACTAATCTCTGATAATTCAGTATATCCTCCACAGGCGATACATCCTGATGAAGTGACCATAGTGGGTAAAGTGGTAGGTAATATAGAATCATTGTAGGGGTCAGGCATGCCTGACCTCTACAGGTTACCTGCACACGCTACACAGCGTACAGATTCCGGGCGTATAGACATACGTCCAAACCCTATCTCTTCTTCACACTCTATGCAAATACCGAACATTGGTTTGTCAATACGCAGCAGGGCATTTTTGAGACGGGTCAGTTTGACTCTGGACTCATCGAGGATCTTATTGTTGACATCCTGTTCTCCCATTGCTTCGAGTCGTGTCAGTCTCCCCAATGAACAATCCGGAGCAATAGGTTTTACTTTTTCTTGCAGATCATTAATTTGTTCTTGCGTGAGAAGAATGTCCTCTTCTATTTTTATTTTCAGTGTATCTTTCTCTTTTTGTGTCATCTTTACAACTTTATGGTATATTTAAATTTATTATAACAAAAAATGAATAGACGTGTAGGGGGCAGGCATGCCTGCCCCCTACAAAAGGGAAATGATGCAAAAAATTATTTTATGGTGTATCTTGACTATTTTACTTATGGCGGAACATAACCATACCAATGCACTTGTCAACGAAGACTCTCCTTATTTACAACAACATGCACACAACCCCGTCAACTGGTACCCCTGGGGAAAAGAGGCTTTTGAAAAGGCCAAGAAAGAGAACAAACTGATCTTTCTCTCCATAGGCTACAGTACCTGCCACTGGTGTCATGTGATGGAGGAGGAGAGCTTTGAGAATGAGTCTGTGGCCAAACTCCTGAATGACAGTTATATTGCGATCAAAGTAGACAGAGAAGAGTACCCTCAGCTAGACAAGAAGTACCAAAAATGGTATATGGCTGTATATGGGAAAAGAGGGGGCTGGCCGTTAACAGTATTTATGTCTCCCCGAGCAGAGGTATTTCACCTGGCAACCTACATCCCTGCAGAAGAGGGCTATGGCTCTAAAGGAATGTTCAACATGCTGCCTGCTTTTGTAGAACTGTCCAAGAAGAAGCCGCAAGAGTTTCAATCATTGATACAAAAGCATAAAACAGCAAGAAGCAATATGTATATCCAAAAAGAGCTGAGATCAAAACTCACAGAAGATCTTGTCTATACATTTATGAAGAATGTGAAAGCCCAATTTGACAGTACAAACGGAGGCTTTTATAAAAGACCTAAATTTCCTGAAGCTTCCAAGTTGATGCTGCTGTTGGATATCTATGCATTGTATGGTGATGAAGAAGCACTGCAGATGGCTGAGTTTACTTTGAGAAAAATGGCAGAGGGTGGTATTTACGATCAGATTGGCGGTGGCTTTTTCCGCTATACGACTGATGAAGCCTGGCATATCCCGCATTTTGAAAAGATGCTTTACACCAATGCAGAGTTGATCCCTGTCTATGTCAGGCTTTATGCAATTACCAAAGATCCTCTGTATAAAAAAGTTGTTGTTGAAAC
>CAZCBU010000288.1:0-5596 GCA_964496995.1 uncultured Sulfurovum sp. | reverse complement strand
ATGTACCAAGATCTCTGCGGCACTGAATTTCACGATAGACAATGATACCTGGAACCGTATGATAAAAGGAACCGCTCTTCCGGAGACTTTTACACTTGAGAAGATCGAACCGCTTTTCCCGCGTGTTGAAGAACCGCTGCTTGAGCAGGCTGAACCGGTTGACAAAAAAACGGAAGCCAAAAAGTCTGAGCAGAAACCGAAACAAAAAACCGAAAGTACAAAAGAAGAAGGTGTCGCACTGATCGGTATAGACCAGTTCTTCCAGACTTCTCTGAAAGTCGGTACCGTCGTCAAAGCGGAAGAAGTACCTAAAAGTAAAAAACTCCTTCTGCTTCAGGTAGATGTAGGAGAAGAGGAACCGCGACAGGTCGTTGCCGGTATCAAAGAGTGGTATTCTGCTGACGATATGCTGGACACACAGGTCTGTGTTGTTGCCAACCTCAAACCGGCAAAACTCATGGGTTACAAAAGTGAAGGTATGCTGCTTGCAGCCAAAGATGAGAACGGACTCTGTATGATCCGTCCGGAAAAACCAAAAACAGCCGGAACACCGATCGGTTAATAGGATACGTATGAAAATTGAAGATATTTTAAATCTCACAGAGGGTGTACTGACAAACACACCAAAAGTACAGGCGATAGAAGCCGCATCTGTATTCCCTTCAAAGATCGACCATGGTGATCTTTTTTTCTCTTCGAATCAGGAAGAGATAGACAAAGCCATTGAGAATGGTGCATATGCGATCGTCTATGATGATGAGAACATAGTGAAAAAGGATGATGAGATCGCCTGGATAAAAGTTTCAGATATCCAGCTTGCAGCTTTTAAACTCATCCGTTATGTGGTCATCAAAAAAGAGGCAAGTTTTTATCTCTTTTCAGAACATGAACTGACATTCCTCAAGATGATCCTGACCCATAAGACCAATATCTCATTTATCTCACATGACTGGAAGAAGGCCTTTGAACAGATACTCAATTCAGATGATTCCCTCTTTGTGGGAACAGACAAAGAGTTAATGAAACTCATCAAACCGGATGCAAAAAAACTCGAAAGAGAAGTAGACGGCTATCCGGTTTCAGATACCCTCTTTAGAACGACTTTCAAAGTAGGAGGCTTCGTCTATCAGGAAAAAGAACTTATCCCTTTCCATCTTGAATACCTGCTAAGGGTCATAGATTTCTGTGACACAGAAGAACTTCCGTACAGTGTTGACAAAATAAAATATACCAAACATTTCATGCCGGTCTTCATTGACATGAAACTGAAAAGTACCAGACCCAGCAACTCAGACAGAGTAGCCATCTTTACGGATAATCTTTCAGACATCACCAAGGCCAGAGAGTATGTTATGAGCAGCAATATGTGGGTAAAAAGTATTGTTCTTACACCGCCAAAGACAAAAGTACCGAACATTGACCACCCGCACTGGTTCAACAATGAAGAGGAAGTAAGAGAGATTCTGAAGAGCATTCACTTCAATTATGCATTCATCTATAATGCGGATAAAAGTATTTTACATACGATCAAAGAAGAGTACAGTCTTTTTTAACTTTATGATGAAGTTCGTTGTCCTTTACGACGTTCTTTACCTTCATAATGCACTTCTGTCAGATCTTTAAAATCATTTTTTAAACTCACCCCTGCCATTTTTTCAAATTCTTCAAAATCTGATGCTTTCACTGTAAATGAGATCTCTGTCACATGTATCATATTCCATTTCCTGGCAAACACCTCTTTTTGAAATGCCACATGTACAGAGATGGGTTCCTCTTTTTCATAAGTGAAACGCAAAAACTTCGGTAGCAGCTCCAAAGTCTCGATCTGGTCTATTTTATCTTGTTTTGATCTGGCTATGGCATCAGCATCTTTTTTAGCACCGTCAAAGTAGTCTCCGGTCAAGACTTTTTTAAATGTCCTTCCCGGAGGATCTGAAACAACTTCTTCTTTTTGTGTACCAAACAGGCTTTTAATCTTTTTTATCATACCGACTCTTTAATTCTCTTTCTTAATAATACCATATTCTTTCCATTATCACCTATATAATCACAATCAAAGTATGTTGCCAGCATCTTAAAGGTCTTGGCAGTAAAAAAAACAATATGTGTCGGGTCCTGATGATAATACCACTTTTTAAAAGCCTCTGTATCCTTGGGATGGAACTGTGTCTGTAAAGCCAGATACCCACCCTCTTCCAGTCTCTCTGTCAAACTTCCAAACACTTCTTTGGGCTGATGCAAATGTTCAAAGACTTCCGTAGAAACGATCAAGTCATACTTTTTGTCTTTCTGCAAAGTATCAGGATGGTAGATAGGGTCATAGGAATCACAGTCTATCGTGTGTTGCTCCAGCATCTGTGCCAGCAAAGTACTTCTGCCACAGCCAAAATCCAAAGCTGTTCTTACATCTGAGATTTGAGGCAAGACAAAATCCAAAAAACGTTTAAAATAAGCCTGATACCCTGCATCATCCTCATCATTCTCATGCAGGTCATAACGCATCTTCTGATCAGAAAAATTCTGGTAATGCTTGGATGCTTTAAAAATGTATTCACACTCACTGCAAGAGTAATAGGTAATATCAGTTTTTTCATCTATAAATGACAATACAGACCTATCACAGATATGACACTTCAATTTTTACCCCTTTAAAACGTATGTTATGTTACTATTTAATCAATTAATGCAAGGATTATTTGACGATGAAAAGAAGAAATTTTATTGCAGGTGCAGCATTGAGTGCTTCGGCTTTGGCTTTAAGCGCCTGCCACAGGGCTGAAGAAAAAACAGCAGATGGTACAGTGAACATCAACAAAGCCAAAAAAGTCACACTGAAACTGGCTACCTCATGGCCTGCACACTTTCCCATCATGGGAACAGGCGTAGATACCTTTGCCAAGCGTTGCGGAGAACTCTCCGGCGGTACACTGGAGATCAAAGTCTTTGCCAAAAATATATTGGTACCGGCAATGCAGGTCTTTGATGCCACTTCCGCAGCACAGATAGATGCTTTTCACTCCGGTGTGTACTACTGGAAAGGAAAAAACCCTTCTTTCTCTATTTTTGGTGGTATGCCTCTGGGATTGACCTCTGAAGAGATGATCACCTGGCTGAAATTCGGAGGAGGCTATGAACTGTGGAGAGAATTGTACGGCAAGTTCAACCTCTACCCTCTCATAGGAGGGACAACCGGACCACAAATGGGTGGATGGTTTAAAAAAGAGATCAACTCTCTTGCTGACCTCAAAGGACTTAAAATGCGTATTCCCGGTCTGGGAGGAGAGGTCATGAAGAGACTTGGTGTCAACCCTGTTCTGCTTCCTGCAGGAGAGATCTACACAGCGCTGGAACGTGGCACCATTGATGCGACTGAGTGGGTAGGACCGGCACTTGACAGTATGATGGGTTTTGCCAAAGCAGCAGACTACTACTATACAGGCTGGCATGAACCGGGGTCGATCCTGGAGATCACGTTCAACAAAGCACGTTGGGAAAAACTGAGTGAGGAACATAAAGCCATCATTACCGCTGCATCTGAGGAGATGACAGGCAATATGCTGCAGGAGTTCCGTTATAAAAATGCCAAAGCCCTACAGGAACTTCCTAAAAATGTACACTTGAAAACATTCCCTAAAGAGATGATGGAAGCAGCAAAAGTAGCACTTCATGATGTTTTACTTGATGAGAGTGAAAAGAGTGCAGATTTTAAACGTGTCCTGGATAGTTACCAGGCATTTGCAAAACTGAACAAACCCTGGGACGATATCAGTACCAGAAATTTCCTTGAAATAAGAGGGTAAGTAAAAGTTGAAGTTTGGGAAATGGGTACACCCCTCTTCCCGGATATTTATTCCCACATAGGAAGTAGGAAAGCCAGCTGTTTATCAGTTAAGACGGCGGCAGTATCTGCTATACATTTCAAATGGATCAATGTCGCTTCTGTTTTGAGTTTGGCTACCTCTTCCACCTGTTTTTCAACACTCTCCACAGATTCTCTGTCAACCATTGCTTCAGCGACTTCAAACTCAAGAAATTTTATCTGTTTTTTCAACTTTTTTATTCCGCCTATGGTATTTTTTCGGATCACGATCAGCTGACTCTTCTGAATATCACTCAGGCCAAGTCTGGCTTTATCCCAGTTCTCTATCAGCAATTTTGTCATATGCGGAAGATTTTCACTGTTGATAAGAAATGGTGAATTCCTCAAAGCTGTTATTTCATCATTTTTCAACATTTCTGTAAGATACTGAACAAATTCCTTTCTTGGATAAGTTGCTATCATATAGTCAGAAATGGCTTCCAGCTCTTTTTGAGTCACTTTACCCTTTTGTGATGGCATGACACCAAACTTCTGTACCTTGTTCGACTCACAGACAGACTTTGAAACATCCGGATCATAGACATAATCAGCAATAAAAGCTTTAAGGTTTTTCTCTCCTTTGATCACATCTTTCATATGAAACATCACTGCATCCATCGGCGGTGCCTTAAAATCCGGCATAATTTCCATTTTCGGGATACTCAAAGAATGACATGAAGCACATTTTGCTTTGATCAAAGCTTCTCCATTGTCAGCAAATACAAAACTGCCCGCTACTGTCATCAATAATACGATTTTTTTCATAGATATTATCCTTTTGCTATATTATCAGACCTATTATAGTATTCAAAGATTAACTTACTGTGAATTGACTTTTACATGCAAGATCCTTGCATCACTTACAATATCAAAACTTTTGATACGCTCATCGTTCAAGGTCAGTTTGAACGTATTGTTATCTATGAACTCTATATCCGCTGTACTGGGGAACTGTACATCTTTCACAACATCATGTGCATCAAGAGGACGGAAATA
This sequence comes from uncultured Sulfurovum sp., assembly GCA_964496995.1. Lineage (GTDB taxonomy): Bacteria > Campylobacterota > Campylobacteria > Campylobacterales > Sulfurovaceae > Sulfurovum. The sequence continues at coordinate 741 of CAZCBU010000288.1, read as the reverse complement.
GATCATATGGCTTCTGCCTGATGCAATGGTTATCTCTTCCTCTTTTTTTGTAATGATATGTAATGTCTCTGTAGGCTTTTTGGTAGTGAATCCCCACATGATCTTTTTACCCTTTCCCTTGGTCGTGTAGTCAACAACTACACGGTAGGTAGTATCATATTCCAATCTTTCCAGAGGGAACAATGCAAACTGTTTATCTGTAAATCTCTTGTGCGGATCATTTTGTTCATCCATCAGAAGGACATTCGATACTTCCTTATTGTCTTTGAAAAGCTTAAAAGAATCGATCCGGACATCTTTGAAAAAATAGTCATTGAATTCGATACTTATCGGAAAACCGCTTACTTCATGATCTGGAAGCGGGTCAGGTATTTCAGAATAAAATGCCGGCGGCACTTCACTTTGGCCATCATAAGGGTATAAAATTATCTTTGGATTATTCTGCTTATTATAGCTCTGGGCTTTACGGAATTTTTTCTCTGAAATACGATGCTCTTTCTCTCGACAGACCTTGTAGACATATTTTCCAAAGCCGTTGAAACTCTTCACTGAACATAATCTGTTTAATTCACTGTTCCCCATTACATAGACAAAGGCACTGTTTTGACTGTTTTTTTCATCCTGTGTTACTCCCACCCCTATTTCATCAATACTCGGACTTAAAAAACCTAACCTGTGGTAGATCGCAGAAAAAAGCCCATCAACAGAACTCTGGGCATTTGTATTTTTGCCGGAAAGGTT
>CAZCBU010000287.1:0-3460 GCA_964496995.1 uncultured Sulfurovum sp. | reverse complement strand
CGGTCTGTATATCGGTAACCCTGATGGCCACTTCCATATCTTCAACAGGAGCATCAGCAATATCTATCGTATAGTTCGCCTGGTCCGTATCTGTCACAGATGTTTCACCGTCAAAGGTCAGGGAGGTAATAGTATCCGCAGGGGGAGGAGGCGCTATAATGAAAGCTTCATCTTCCTCTTCACTGCCCGGATACTCTCCGAAACCGGCGTAGGTATTGTCTTCTATAAGAAATGCTTTGGAGGAGACATTTGAATGAAGGTTTAGTTCATATTCTCTGACCGGAGCATTGATATTGGTCTCAGTATCATACACTTCTCTGTTCAGCCCGCTGTTCTGTGTAAACAACTCTTCTGTATCAGGTATGGCATTGACATTTATTTCAATCTCATCGGCCTGTAAAAGTGTATCTGTGGAGGTAGTGGATTCAGCTGTTTTTGTATGGGCAGAGGAGTGTTCTTCCTCATGAACAGTATCGTCATTTTTTACAACTTCTTCAAGCTGTTCTGATTCGTTCTCTTTTACATAACGCAGGGCATCAGGTATAATCCTTCCTTCTGCATCAACTACGACCTCCTCTTCAAAAACCTGATCTCCAGGATGAAGTTCACGAAGATTTCCTTGCACATCTTTTGCAAAACATTTTTCGCTGAGATCTTTTAAATATCCAATAATCTTTTTCATATTTTCTCCATTCTTAAAACTAATTGATCAACAGACCATGTGACTTAATAGTAGAGTGCTACATCCACACGTTCATTGCGTATACGTCCTTCAACTGTAGCTTCAGTAGCTATTGGGTCTCTGGCCAGACGGTTTTCCGTATAAAGTCTTGATGTGCTGATATGTTCTTCTTTATTCAGGTGGTCATACACTGCTTCTATACGACGGTTAACCATAGAAGCGAGGTCAGATCTCATCATGGATGTTTTACCAAGGTTTTGCCAAAAAGTACTCCATGCATTGAGTTTTACCATGTGGTTACTGTCTTCGTACCATGCAGTATGTCCAACAACAGAAACATAGTAATTTGAGCCGCGACTCTCGATAACATGCTTCAACTCCTGGAGAGACTGAAGTGATTCCTCTGTCAAAACCCCCTTCTTAAAATAGACCGATGTGTGAAAATAGACTTTTTTGTTCAGCAGTCTTTTTCCTGGGAAAGAATTAGATATCCCTGTATCGATACAGGGATGTACCACACCCGAATACATCATATATTCATCCGTAAAAAGTCCGCATTTTGAAGTTGGGTAGATATCTCCCCCTGCAGAGAGAAGTGTTGCACCTGCGGCAACGGTTAATAGTATTTTTTTCATTCTCTTCTCCTATTTCGTATTTTCAAGTGCTTGATAAAGTTTGTTACAGCCATCCGGTGATACACCGTTTTTTCGTGCAGAGGCAGCGCAACCGTCTTTAGAGGCTGCTATACCGTCATTATCGCTGTCAAGACTGACAGGCAGTGTATCATGTCTCTGAATTCCTTCACGGCCATGAATATTGACACGGTTATAGTATTTTTTGACATTTCCCATAATAGAGGCCATGGTCAGCCCCATTGAATCCAAGATCCTGTATTTGGCTAACAGCAGGTTATACCGTGCCGAGATCAGTTCATCATTGGCACGTTTCAAGTCATTTTCCGTTGCAAGAAGGTCAAGCAGTGTACGCTCACCCATTTCATACTCTTGTGCATAGAGTTTGAGTGTTTGTGAACTCTGTTTTTTGTAATCTTTAAGAAAAGGTATCTGGTCAAGAGCCAGTTCATAAGCACTCCATGAAAGGTCAACTCCTTCAACAACCTGACGCCTGAGATCGTTGGTCACTTCTACTTCCTGGCTGAGCTTAGAGAGTTTGCTGAGTCTTTCTGCTTCATCGGCACCCCCGTTGAAAAGGTTGTAACTCACCACGACCATTGCCTGGAATCTGTCATCAGGAATGTTGTTTTGAAGTACATCATAGTTTTTGTTATAGGTTTCGGAAAGTTCCAGGTCTACAGAAGGCATGAATTTACTTTTACTCTCACGGTACAGCGCTTCAGCTCCTTTGATGTTGTATTTTCCTACCAGTAAAGAGGGGTTGTACTCCAAAGCGAACATACTTGCTTTCTTTTGATTCTCAGGCAATGGCAAGTTGAAATTCGGCTTTGACAATGCATCCATAGAAATAAGATTCCCTGTTACTCTTCTGTAATTAAACATTGCATTGGTAAGTTTATTCTGCTGGACCATCATGTTTGATTTTGCCAGAGAGAGTGAAGAGCGTATCTTGCTGACTTCAGAAAGTGTTGTCAAACCGGCCTTATACGCTTTGGATACTTTTTCATAGATCTTGGTATTGTGGTCAACATTCATCTTGCTGTTCTCAAGCAGTTCTTTCTGTTTAAGCAGATCAAGATAGACCCCGATCGTCTGCAGGGTAACATCATTGGCTTTTTCAAGGTAGCTGTATGCTGCTGCAAGTGCACGCATTTTCTGGTAATTAACTTGTTCATGGGTACTGAAACCCTTAAAAATATTCTGTCTTAAAATTAAAGAATTTTGAAAAACATTGTAAGTCTCTTCAGCCGCACCGTTAAAACGGTTGGTGTATTTTTTCCCGGCAGCCGCCTGATAATCCAAGGTCGGATAATAACCGGCATCTGCAATGTTCACTTCATGTCTGGTAGCATGGTAGTTTTTTAATCTCTCTTTTACGATAGGATTGGTCTCAAGCACATTTCCCACAACTTCTTTCAATGTATCTGCTGATACACTGCTCATACCAGTACACAGCATTGCCGGTATCAATAACCCTCTAATTGTCATTACATCCCCTTACTCTAAATATAAATACAACTATTATAGCGTAAATATTTTAATGATAAAATAAAGCCGATGAAGCAGGGATTGGATTACACTTTTACCTCTCGGTAAAAGTGTATTGTTTTGCTCTTAATATAGGTTTTAAAATGTAATCCATAACAGATTTCTTACCTGTCATAATATCGACATTGACCGTCATTCCCGGAATGATCTTGAGAGGTTTGGCTTCTGTTCCGAGATGATTTTTCTTCGTTTTAATATGGATGGTGTAAAAGATATTGTCCTTTTCATCTTTTGTCGTATCTGCAGAGATATGGACCACTTCACCTTCCAAAGAACCGTAAATAGCAAAATCATACGCTGAAACCTTGACCACAGCCTTCTGTCCTGGGTAGATAAAGGCAATATCGGATGGTTTGATCTTAACCTCCAGCCAAAGTACATCATCGGTCGGGACGATCTCAACAAGATCTTCTCCCGGCTGTATGACCCCGCCTATGGTATGCACATAAAGCTTTTGGATCACACCGTTTATAGGAGAACGTACGATCGTTCTGTCTTGCTGATCCATAAGGGCTTCTGTATTTTCCTGTACCCGCATTTTTTCTGCTGTTGCTTCATTGAGCTGTGCTTTTGCTTCATTTCTAAAAGTGATCTT
>CAZCBU010000286.1:0-2981 GCA_964496995.1 uncultured Sulfurovum sp. | reverse complement strand
ATTTTTCCATCAAAGCCAAGATTTCATGGTTTAAAAGTTGTTTCTTTATCTCCGACCTGAGATCCACGTTGATAAAGCATGTTTCTTACAGAAACGAGTACCTCTAATATTAAAAGATATAAATTCTTGCTTTCAACACTTATAGTAAATGATAATACTTGCTTTTTAAAGGGTTTTTAAAGTAAAACCGCCCGCCATCTACACGATCACCTTCAACATCTTTGCATACTCTTCAGGTATCTCAAAACTCTTGCCTTCCAGATAAGAGCCCGCAATGGTATTGATCCAGGCTCTGGAAGTTTGAATGCCATATATTTTTAAAAGATTTTTACCGTTCTCTTCCGTCAGTTCATAACGCTGCACATTGACAGACAGAGGCTCTTTCTCACCTTCAAGCAACACTTCCAGTGCTATGCTTTTATTTTTAGAATCCAGATTGAGTTTCAACATCTTCCCATACTCCTTTATATAACTGTTTATGGCGACTTTGGCACCTTTTGAGAGGGCTGCATCTTTCATTTTTTTAAACATTTCTGTCTCCTGCCAGCACTACAGAACAAGACCGTTATAAAGTACTTCGATCTTCTCACTGCCATACTTTTTCTCTAAACGCTTCACAATAAAGTGTCCCTCTGCCATGTCCTGAAAATGGTCAATGAACATCAAGTTGATCGCTGCACCGCCAGCTGCTCCTATGAGCGGTATAGACTGGGCTGCCAGTTTTTCAGACACCACAATACCAAAACGCGATGCGATGGTATTGATGAGTTTGATGAGCATTGGCATTTGTCCTCTTGAAAGGGCATCCTGTATGGCTTTACTGCTCATATGAGAAACACTTTGCAGTGCTGCCCTCATTTCAAATGCCAGTGTGGCACGTGCTGCGAAGTAGGCACTTTCACTGGCATCATCCTCAGAGTTTTTGGTACTGCCCAGAGAAAAGACTTCCAGACAGGCGAGCTTGGTCTCTATATCACTGAGGGCATGCTGCTGAGACTGTGCCACATCAGCAATACTTCTCAGCATAATGGTCGTAGAGACCGGAAGTTCTATAGCTAAAGCTGCCAAGCCGAAAAAACCGCCTACTGCACCGCTTCCGCCTGCCATGATCTTGTGTTTGAGATTTGAAGGTGAGACTGTGTGATCTTCTTTCAGACTTCCTATTGCAACATCCAAAGCTTTATTCAGCGCTTTGGATGTGGCCTGATTGAGTGTTTCAGAGTCTATTTTGTCAATAGCGAATTCTATAGGCTTACCCAGATACCCGGCCACCTTCATTGCAAACCCCGGATTTTCCAGGATCATCTTGGCTTTTTGGAGATCTTTCAACTCTTCTTCTGCAAGTTGTGTATCTATGAGAGGTTCTATTGTGTACATATCTGACTCCTTTACTCTAATTCTAACAACTTCTTCTTAACCTCCGAGACAGCGATGATAAAAGGTAAAAAAGCTTTTTTATAGTGGAGAATTGAAATCTAAGATCTTATAAAGAAAAAAGGAGAAGAATATTTCCTACCTCTTCTCAGAAAAGAGGCAGAAAAAGTAAAAAGGTTCTATTTGCCGCTATGTGCATAATGCACTTCTATCAGGTCCGCAACATCCGTATCAAGGACATAGACATTGTTATATCCCATAAACTCAAGATAACCCATCACACGGTTGGCAAACCATCCTTTTACACAGGCCACAACGATCGGTGTCGCATGCGCTTCCGGGAGTACATCAAGATATTCTGAAAACTCCGTATACGGCATGTAGTAGGCATTGGCGATCCCTGCCTCTTCCGCATTTTCACCTTCAACTTTTGCAGGAGGTCTGACATCAAGCAGAACAGCTCCGACATCCATCAGAAGTTCTCTTGTTTTATGTATATCAATATGTCCCAAATTCTCTTTTTTCACATCGTCATTTATAATGCTGGTTACAATTTGTTTAAATCTCATTTGTGGTCCTTTGTATAAATTTATTTTAAATTTTAATACAAAGATACTTAAAATTTTATTAAGATTCTTTATTCACTATGACGCATTAAACATTAGTTAAATACACTCAAGTATTGCTATTTTCCAGAGATAATAACTTTTCCTTCACATCCAAACCTCCGGCATATCCTGTCAACATACCATCAGAGCCTACTACACGGTGGCAGGGAATAAGGATGGAGATGGCATTGGCACCATTGGCTGAGGCTACAGCACGTACCGCTTTTGCATTGCCAATGCTTTTGGCCAGATCCAAATAAGAAGTAACCGTTCCGTAAGGGATTTGCATCAGACCTTCCCAGACAGACTTCTGAAAATCAGTTCCCGCCAGAAGCAGTGGGATATCAAAGCCTTTACGCTTTTTAGCAAAATATTCTTCCAACTGCACTATCGTCTCTTCTATCACTCTGGAAGTACTTTCCACATATTCCGCTTTCAAAGCCTTTTGCAAACGTCTGTCTACCCTCTCCCTCTGTTTACGGTACCGCCAGTCGGCAAGACAGAGTTTTTCATCATACGAACCCAGAATGAGCTCTCCCACAGGTGACTGCCAGTAGTAAATAGCTATCTGATACATTTAGCTATATTCTCGTGATCCGAAACATCTCATTAGCTCCTTTTTGGAACTCATAATCTGTTTTGATGATCTTGGCTTTATACCCTTCGGCTTCCAGGGTTTTCATGATACTCTCAACATAAGGAGAACGTTCATTGTTTAAAGTCAGTAAAGGAAAAATGCGTACCTCCTGTGCCACCCGCAACATCTCCTTTATCGCAGCATAATGAAAGGCTTCATCCAGATGATCACTGTAAAGAAAAAGGAAATGTGAAGAGAGTGCCAGATCAAAAGTTTTATCTTCAAACGGCAATTCAGGCAAAGAAGCTTCAATATATCTCCCCTCCTCTTTCCCCTCATCATAATCCATCAAAAATTCCATCATCGCTTCGGTACGCAGGTGCTGGAGTGAGTCAACATCCGGAATACTCTTCCAGACGAAC
>CAZCBU010000285.1:0-9854 GCA_964496995.1 uncultured Sulfurovum sp. | reverse complement strand
TACAGCACACCGCTTTGAAGATGCAACACAGGTTGCCCAGACACTCTCTGCACGTTTTGGTAAAAAAACAGAGATACTCACACCCAAAATAGGCCCCAAAGCCAAACTCATTGCACTGGCAGTCAAGAACTGTGAAGAGCTTTTACGCAAAACAGACAACGATACCATACTTGAACAGAAGATCGCAGATCTTTGTAACCTCAGTACCATCCCCTACCGCATAGAAACTTTTGACAATTCACATATGATGGGTGTTGCAACAGTAGGCGGTATGGTCGTATGGCATGAAGGGAAATGGGACAAAAGCAACTACAGACGCTATATATTGGAAGCAAAAGACGAATACGGACAGATGAAAGAGATGCTCTCCAGACGTATCTCAGATTTTAAGCTACATCCCGCCCCCGACTTGTGGATCCTTGATGGAGGAAAAGCCAATCTGGATCTGGCCATTGCTTTACTCAAAGCTGAAAATATCAATCTTGATGTCATTGCCATCGCCAAAGAGAAACTTGATGCCAAAGCACACAGAGCCAAAGGCGCAGCAAAAGATCTTATTTATACGATAAACGGCATCATTGAACTCAAACCCAATGACAAACGTCTGCACTGGATACAGAGACAAAGAGATGAGGCACACCGTTATGCCATTACCTACCATCAAAACAGAAAACGAAAAGAAGACACACAAATATCACTGCTCAATAAAAAAGGGATCGGAAAAGCAACCGTAAAAAAACTTATTGACTACTTTGGGACATTTGAAGCCATTGAAAATGCTTCAGAAGAAGAGTTGGAGAAAGTTACAAATAAGAAAATTTCAACTATTATTAAAAAGAATACTTAAAAATTCTGCACATTTTAATATTTTTTACTAAAAAAACACATATTTCAATCTATTCTTAGTTTAATTGTTATAAGGTTTTAATAGCTATATTTAGATTTGGGCATCTAAACAAGGGAGAAAACATGTACAGACCTGATCCAATTGATGAAGCATATATTTTTACGAATGGGCTGATTCTGAGTTCTACTGATCTCAAAGGTATCATCACCTATGCCAATCGAAAATTCTGCACGATCGCCGGATATGACAAATCTGAACTCATAGGAAAGAACCACAATATCATTAGGCATCCGGATATGCCAAAAGCTGCATTCAAAGAAGTCTGGGACACTATACAAGACGGTAAAGAGTGGTCCGGTCTGGTAAAGAACCTTCGTAAAGACGGACGTTACTACTGGGTATACTCGCATATCTCACCTATCTATAACGATGGTGAACTCACTGGATATACAGCTGTAAGAAGACCCGCTACTGACAATGAGATCTCTGAGATCATTCCCGTCTATGCAGATCTGTTAGAAAAAGAAAGTAATTAATAAGGAGTTAGAGACACAATGTATTATATCGTAAACCATACAAACCATATTATAGCGGCTGACAAGGCACTGTTGGAATTGCTATCGGTCGACACTATAGGAGAACTGCATCAGAATATTGCATTAAACAGTATTTCACTGGAGATCACAAACGATGATGAAGTGGATATAAGTACTCTTGTAGGTTCTACAACCTACGCCATTTCAACGCATACACTTACAAGTGTACTTGGAGATATGACACTCATCGTGATCAATGACTCTAAAGAAGTAAGTGATAAAAGTGACATGGGAACATTCACCACAGACGAGAATGATTTTTCTCTGCTTGATGATGAACCTATTACGTTTAATGACGGTCCAGTTACGCTTCCTTCCGAAACCAGGGAAGAAGAAGAGACGATCTCCATTTTAGAAGACGATAAACCCTTTGATCTCATTATGGATGATGAACCGTTCATTCTAGACGAAGTGGAAGAACCTGCACCAGAAGTGGAAGAACCTGCAGAGATCAAGACTGTAGAGGAAGAAGAAAAGCATCCGGAAGAAACAGAAACAGAAACAGAAACAGCAACAGCAACAGCAACAGCAACAGAAACAGAAACAGAAACAGCAACAGCAACAGACAGCAGCATAAAGACAGAAGATACAGAAGATACAGAAGACAACACACCCATTGTCATCAATGTTTCGGAAATAAGCCAGAAGATCGGGATCTCGGAAGAGGACTATAACGCTTTCCTCAATGAATATATCGATACAGCATTGACACTTGAAGAAGATCTAAAAAGTACACAGACTAAAAAAAGATCTCATGCCGTCACCACCTTGTCACATCTTTCACATGTTTTACATCTTCCGGTCATCAACCAGATCATCACAGATATTGAAAAATCTGATGAGAATGAGCAAAGTACATTGATCCGCTCTTTCTACAATACTTTGGCAAGACTGACCACCAGTGAACAGAAGATCAGTGAGACACAGGAAATTCCAGACACGATATCAGAAAAACCAGAAGAAACACCGAAAGAGGAGGCAGCAGTCAGTAAAAGCTTTGGTACTATTGACCTCAGTGATGTCAAACCGATCCATTTTGATTTCCAGCTTGAAGAGGCAGCTAACGACCTCAGTCTTCCTACTGAATTGATCGAAGAATTTGTTATTGATTTCATTGATCAGGCACATGTTGAAACGGAAAATATGTTAAGAGCTTATGAAAACGGTGATCTTGATACGATCCAGAAAATAGGCCATCTCCTGAAAGGGACCTCCAGCAACCTTCGCATCAACCCGCTTGCAGATACACTTTACAAAATACAGTTCTGTGAAGACAGCAGTCAATTAGAAGATCTCATCAAAGAGTATTGGGCACATTTCCTCTCTTTTGAACATCAGATCAATATCATCTCAAAATAAAAAGGAAATAGAATATGACTATTCGAACTAGACTTAAAATGGTTGGTGTTGTACCAATTATGTTTCTTATTCTTCTATCAGGTTATTTCTTTGTAACTTCGTATTTGAACTATGAAAAAGCGAACGCTCTTAAAATAATTCTTAACAACAATGCAAGTTTAAGTAAATCCCTCGTTAATATCGGTAAAGAACGTGGTTTAACTTCTCTTTACCTGGGTAGCGATGGGAAAGAATTTAGTGAAACACTCAAGAAACAGAGAGTAAATACAGACCGCTCATTTGCAACACTGAAAGAGAAACTTGTCTATAAAGACACAAGTTTCATCCCTCCGTTGCTTAAACTTCTGGGAGAAAAAGATTATGTCGATGATGCAAAATACACTATCCTGCTGAATAACCTGAAAGAAGTTTCAGCTATCAGAAAAAGTGTAGATACACAAAGTGAATCATTTAAAAAGATCTTTTTTGACGGGTACACCAAAAAACTTGCCACCCCTACACTTGATACCATGTCAGAGATCAAAAACTTTGCTCTGAATACTGAAATATCATCTCTTATCTCATCTCTTCTACAGCTCTCAACTGCCAAAGAAAATGCCGGCTTGGAGAGAGGTTTCATCTCTTACTATATGACCAAGAAATCTTCAATGTCATTTGAAGAGATCGCACTGTGGGATCATTTCAAAACAAAAGCGAACGGCTTTGACCTCAAGCAGGTGGATGATCCGGTACTTCATGCAAAACTGGATAAGATATTAAACAGTCCTGAGGCGAAAGAAGTCCTCACTGAACTGGGAGAGACATCTTCAGCGATCCAGACCGATGTCGATAACGGTGACTATGCTGAAAACCCTATTGACTGGTTCACCCTGCAGACAAAAAAGATCGCTTTGCTTTCAAAAGCGGAACTGGTCACATCCAGTACATTATGGGCAAAAAGTGATGCCTATCTGAAAGATCAGATCATTCTGCTTTCCATTGCATCCATTATCCTGCTTCTGTCACTCATTCTTGCATTCCTTGGATACCATACGACAAGAGATATTTCAAGAAACATTAAAGAGCTTGAAGATGTACTGAACAAAGCCGTTGAAGATATGAAGAGTTCTGAGCAGTATCTTGCCTCGGATACAGCCAATATTGAAAATATTGAGCTGGATACCCACGAAGGTACCAAAGAGGCCTATAAATTCCTGGAAACACTGGTTGAAACGGCAAAAGAAGATAAACTTACAGCACTTCAGGCCAATGAGGCAAAATCACTCTTCCTTGCAAATATGTCTCACGAGATCCGTACACCGCTTAACGGTATCGTCGGTTTTACAGAGATCCTTAGAAGTACGGACCTGACCGATGAACAGGACGAATTCCTTTCTATTATCGACAAAAGTTCCGAAAACCTTCTAAGTATTATCAACAACATTCTTGACCTTTCCAAAATTGAAAGTAACAAGATCGAGATCGAAAATATCGTGTTTGATGCTGCTGAAGAGTTTGAAAGTGCTATTGAAACCTATGCGGTTGCAGCAGCAGAAAAGAACATCGACCTTAACTATTATATGGATCCGACGATCAGTAATAAACTTAAAGGGGATCCGACAAAGATCAAAGAGATCCTTATCAACCTTCTTTCCAATGCCATCAAATTCACCTCTTACGGTGGAGAGATCAATCTTGAGATCAAACCTGTAAACGAGGGCGGTGAAAACTTTATTCATTTTTCTGTTCAGGATAACGGTATCGGTATGTCAAAAGATCAGCAATCACGTATCTTTGATGCCTTCTCCCAAGCCGATGTTTCTGTTACGCGTAAATATGGAGGAACAGGTCTCGGTCTGACTATTTCAAGCCAGTTCGTTGAACTCATGGGCGGTCAGCTTGAACTTGAATCTGCCAAAGACCATGGAACAACCTTCTTCTTCACTATTCCACTTGAAGAAGTGACTTCAACGGAAGCAAATTATACGCATGCATTTACTGATATTACGATCGGTAAATATGAGCAGGATATCCCAACCAAACTGGACAGTTATCTGGAAAGATATATTGAATACTTTGGTCCTTCGGTGAAACATTTTGAATCTGTCGGTGACCTTAAAGAGTTGAATGACCATGATGTGTGTAAGAATTACTGGATAGATATTGATAAAGCAAAACAGAATATCCTGGATGCTCTCAGTAATATTGAAAGATCCAAACTTGTGGTCATCGCGAATGTGACAAGTCGTAGCAAGATCGAAGAGCTTGCTATTGATCAGGAAAATGTGATCTACAAACCGATCACACTCACCAAACTAAAGAGTATCCTCACCAAAACAGCTGAGACCACACCTCAGATCCTTGAAGAGGCGGAGGTCAAAAAAGCAACGATGTTTGATGCCAAGGTCCTTGTCACAGAAGACAACATCATCAATCAGAAACTGATCACACGTATCCTTGAAGAACACGGCATTACTGTTGATCTTGCAAATAATGGTCTCGAGTCATTTGAAAAGAGAAGAAATAACGATTATGATCTGCTCTTTATGGATATTCAAATGCCGGTCATGGATGGAATTGAAGCAACACATGAAATTCTCGACTACGAAGAAGATGAAGAGATACCTCACGTACCGATCGTTGCCTTGACAGCCAATGCACTCAAAGGAGACAGAGAGAGATTCATGAGTGAAGGGATGGATGAATATATCACCAAACCTATTGAAACCTCTGAGCTTCTCTATATTCTCAATAAATTCCTTTCAGACAAAGCTGTGGATGAATCTAAAAAGAAACCGGAACCGAAACAGCCAGAACCACTAAAACAAGAGGTCGTTATTGAAGAGAAGGAAGAAGTTTCAGAAGCCCCTTCTGACTCTATCGATATTCTAGATGATGATACTATCACAATAGATATGGATCTACCGACAGAAAAACAGATACTCATCGCCAAAAAATTCCTGATAGAGAAAAGAGTTCTTGAAAAAGTATTAGCCAATCTTGGTTACGACTATACAACTTTGGACAATATGGAAAAAATAAATGAAGAGATCGCAACAGATAAATATGATATTATATTTGCTGATGAAGATCTGATTTCTGATGATATCAGTCAATCTTATAGTAATCTAGCTATAATCACGGCATCAAATTCTAAAGATGAGATCGACACTCTCATAAAAAAATATAGAGGATAATCTAAATGGCACTTAAAGTACTCATCGTAGATGATGATTTCATCAATAGAAAATTATTACAAACCCTCCTGAAAAAAAATCCGGAAGTTTCAGAGATCGTTGAAGCCGAAAACGGTTCTGATGCTTTGGATAAACTCAAAAAAGATGATGGTATCAACCTTATCCTCTTGGATATTATGATGCCCATTGTCGACGGTATTGAGTTTCTTAAAATATTCCGTTCTGATATGTCGACCGCACATATACCTGTGATCGTACTTTCAACAGATGATTCAAGAAAAACAGAGGTTTTTGACAATGGAGCAAATGACTTTATGAGAAAGCCTATTAAAGAAGGTGATCTTTTCGCTAAAATGGCGCAGTGGTCATAATCGTAGGGTCGGTTTACCGACCTAACGTTCTATTAATCCTGGATCGGTAAACCGACCCTACACAAATACCTCTTTTAACACATCATCCACATTTGAAACCCCGATAATCTTAATATTGTCTTTCACTTCGCTTGGTATATCATCCAGATCACGTTCATAATTCTTTACAGGGATCAGCGCTTTACTGACACCGGCTTTATAGGCTGCGATCAGTTTCTCTTTCAATCCGCCAATAGGCAACACCTTGCCGGTCAATGTCACTTCTCCGGTCATAGCAACTTTATTGTCTACTTTCTTATTGCTTAAGATCGATGCTATGGCTGAGACCATGGTGATCCCGGCACTGGGTCCGTCTTTTGGGGTAGCCCCTTCAGGAACATGTATATGAAGGTCATAACGCTTATAGACTTCACTTGGATCCACATGGATCTTCTCTTCTCTCTCTTTAAGGGTTTTAGGAATAACAGAAGCATCGATATCCAGTTTTTTCTGGTCAATAAGTATCTTGACCACAGAATGTGCAATACGCACAGACTCTTTCATCACTTCACCCAGACTACCGGTAAGCTGCAGCGTACCTTTGCCTTTGATCTTGATCGCTTCAATGGTCAGGACATCACCGCCTACTGCAGTCCAGGCAAGTCCTGAAACCACACCGACCTGTGGTTTGGCATCCACTCTGGAGATCTCAAAAACTTTTTTATCTACATATTTGTTTAAATTCTTTCTGCTGATACGGATCGTATTCTTTGAACTGTCTTCCAAAAGCTTTCTTGCACTTTTACGCATAAGCTGCGCAATTCTTCTACGTAGATTCCGTACCCCTGCTTCCCTGGTATACTCATCTATCAGAATTTTCAGGGCTTTGTCAGAAATGGAGAACTCCCGTCTTTTCAAAGCATGTTTTTTAAGCTCCTGAGGTATGAGATAACGTTTGGCTATTTCAAATTTCTCTTTGGGTGTATAGGAGTTCAATCCTATGAATTCCATTCTGTCACGCAAGGGTGCAGGTATACGCCCTACATCATTGGCAGTGGCAATGAAGATCGCTTTACTCAAGTCAATATTGAAATTAAGATAATAGTCACGGTATTTACTGTTCTGCTCTGGATCAAGGATCTCCAACAGTGCGGCAGTAGGGTCCCCGCGCATACTTCTCCCTACCTTGTCTATCTCGTCCAGTACAATAACAGGATCCATACTCTTGGCCTCTATCAGTCCCTGGACCACCCTGCCGGGCATCGCACCGACATAGGTTCTTCTGTGCCCTCTAAGCTCATTGACATCTTCCAATCCACCCAGTGCCATACGCACAAGTGGTCTTCCCAAAGCGGTCGCAATAGAATTTGCCAAAGAGGTTTTCCCGACACCCGGAGGTCCCGCAAAACATAAAATGACCCCGCCTGTCTCTTTGGCTTTTATTCCTCTGAGCATTGCCAGTTCCCGTACCGAGAAGAACTCTACGATACGCTCTTTTGGTTTCTCCAGAGAATAATGGTCTTTGTCAAGTTCGGAAGAGACATCATGTACCGAGAGACTTTTCTTGCTTACTTTTCCAAACGGAAGCTCAAGCACCCACTCCAGATAACTCTGTACTGTCTGGGCTTCAGCACTCTCCGGATGCATACGTGCAAAACGGTCCAGCTGTTTGCTTATTTCCTTAAAAGCATCTTCATTCATATGCGGTTTAAGCGCTTCAATTTTCTCTCTGAAGGCAGCGATCTCTTCTTCACGCTGCGTATCCATACCCAACTCCTGCTGGATCTCTTTCATCTGTTCTTTAAGAAAATACTCTTTATTGGTCTGTTCGATCTTCGAATGTACTTTCGTACGTATCTCTCTTTGCACTTTTGCTGCTTCCATCTCCGATGTCACCACATCAATCAGCCCCAAAAGACGCTTTTCGATGTTTGATTCAATATAAAGTGCATAGGCGACCTCTTTATCCAGCTTCAGCATGGAAGAGACCAGGTCAGAGATACGGTTTGGCTCATCATTCTCCTCTATGGTCCGAACGAGATCCGCAGGGAAATGACTGTTCAAAGAAGAGAGTAATTTTACTTTGTCACGCAGTATACCCATTAAAGCATCCACTTTGAGAGTATCATAGCTCTGCAGCTCTACAATGTCAACAAGAGCCCGATTGAAATCCCCCTGTACCGGATCGATGATCTCACCACGTGCCAGTCCCTGAAAAAGTATTTTCACTCTTCCGTCAGGTATATGTACTTTACGCATAATGGATCCGACGACCCCCACTTTATACATGGCATCAAAATCACGGCTTCCCTCTTTACCGGGGATGGAAGAGGTAACAAAAAGCAGTGAGTTGTTCTCCATGGCATCCTGTGCAGCATCGATATCTTTCTGATTGGTCAGAAAGATAGGGCTGATCATAAAAGGGTAAAGAAAAAGTTCATCCTCTACTACAATGGGTAAGGTGGTGGGAAATGCATCATAATCACTGAGTTGCATGGTAGATCCTTCATTTAATACATTATTTGATTTTATACTTATAGGGTCGGTTGCCCAACGGAAATGCCCTTGGGATATACCGACCAGTTGGAAATAGATACTATAGTCTATCTCTTTTAACGGTCGGTAAACCGACCCTAGATAGATTCATAGTTTACCGATCAAAAACAGGTGCTTTTAATCGAAGACCATTCCGACAATGCCTTTTTCAGGCGGAGTGATGTCTGCAAGATCCACAAGAGAACCTTTGTTCTTTGCTCTGTATATCTTGGCAGCTTCCTCTTTTCCTGTACGGTCATACAGGGCTGCAATATTTTCATTCAGAAGATACTGGCTCATATGCAGTCTGATCAGTATTGTGTTTACAAGCGGTGTATACGCTGAACCCGGGTAACGCGCAAGATAGACATTTGCAGCATTAATACTGTCCATGATCAGTTTCTGATCTTTGTTGACATCCTTCACACCAAGAAAGGATGCTTCGAGTTTCATGAAGTCTGTATATTCCCGTGTATGTTCTGCACCGTAACGTTTATTATATTCATCAAGATAGTAATTTGCCAAAAGATACTCTTCTATGTTCATATGCGCATGCGCCAGCATCATCATAGCCGTCGGCATCAAGGGAGAACGCATATGTTCACTCTTTAGAGAGATATAATACTCATCTGCTTTATCCATATTGTTCTTGCTGATGCTGTGTGCGATTTTTTTATACCAGTAGAGTGCCGGCTTGTTAAACTCCGTTACTTCATCCTTGCTGCCCATACACCCGACAAACAAAAAAGCCACTGTGATACTTAGTAAAATACTCTTCGTAAAATTCATCTTGATCCTCATACTATATAATTAGCTTTATGATATCCCAAAGTATGTAAAAACTCTATTAATAGTGCCAAATTATACTTCTCTCGATAAAAATCGTTCCAACCCTTCCTGCTATCTGTATCTTTTTTAAACATATTCATCAATTTTTATGTCACACAGTTATAAAAAATAGTTATTTTATATCTATTTTATCTTAGATATG
>CAZCBU010000284.1:0-3994 GCA_964496995.1 uncultured Sulfurovum sp. | reverse complement strand
GCTTTTTCATAGGTATAGACAAAGTATTTTCCCTCTTCACCTTCGGTATCGGCATCGGAAGCTGAGTAGAAGAGTTTGTCTTCAGACATTTTATCGAGCATGAAATCCAAAGTTTCAAATGCCACTTCTTTGTAGAAGTCATTATGGCTGGCATGGTAGGCTTTGATATAGACAGAGGCAAGCAGTGCATTGTCATAGGTCATTTTTTCAAAATGAGGTACGAGCCATTCATTGTCAGTTGAATAGCGGCAGAACCCACCGTCCACCAGGTCACGAAGTCCCCCTCTTGCCATAGAAGAGAGGGATAAAAGTGCCATATTGAGAGGTTCTTTGTTGTCAGTGAGCTGGTAGAGGTCTATTAAAAGACTGAGTGTGGAAGCCTGCGGGAATTTCGGTGCCTTGTTAAAGCCGCCGTCCTGATTGTCGAAAAGCTGTTTTGCCTGTTCAATGACTCGGTTGACAATACTCTCGTCAAGCCGAGTGGCTTGTATTTTATCCTCTTTCGGGTTGAGGTGTTTGAGTATTTTGTCCGCTTCATTGATGAGAACTTCTTTCTCATTTTTGTATTTGTCTGCAATGATCTCAAGCAGAGAAGTAAAACTCATCATGCCGTATTTCGGTTCATCCGGGATATAGGTGGCAGAGTAGAAAGGTTTCAGATCATCGGTCAGAAAAATGGAAGTAGGCCATCCTCCGGGACGACCGTTCATCAGCTGGTAAACATCCTGAAAATGTTTATCGATGTCAGGGCGCTCTTCTCTGTCAACTTTAATGGAAACAAAATGCTTGTTAAGGATCTTGGCGGTCTTTTCATCCTGGAAAGATTCATGCTCCATTACGTGGCACCAGTGGCAGGAGCTGTAGCCGATGGAGAGGAAGATCGCTTTATGTTCTTTTCGGGCTTTTTCAAATGCTTTTTCTCCCCATGGGTACCAATCTACAGGATTGTCAGCGTGTTGTTGGAGATACGGAGAATTTTCATTTTTAAGATGATTAGCCATTGGATACCTTTTGATTCATAAATGATTAATGGATTTTCGATAATATTACACAGCTTATACACATATCTTACTATAGAATGGTATAAAAGTTTAACAAAAAAGAGAGAAAATGGGAAATTTCATTAAAAAGTTACTGATTTTGAGTTTACTTTTGAGTACATTTGGATTTGGTGGTTTTCAAAGTGCATTGAAAAAGCAGAAATTTTTAACCCCTGATGAGGCTTTTCAGATCACAGCACAAAAAAAAGGTGATGTGATCGAAACAAAGGTCAGCATAGCAGACAGGATACATGTCTATGATGACAATACCCTGCATTACAGGATCACATCGCCTTCAAAAATAGAACTTGATGTGAAACGTCCCGCTTCCCATGAACTGGATGGAGACAAGGTCTTCGAAAAAGAGATCCTGGTGAACATTCCCGTCAAAGAGATAGAATCAAAGGTCAAAGGTGATTATACGCTTGAGATCGAGTTACTGGGATGTTCGGACAAAGGGATCTGTTATCAGCCTTTTGTAAAATCATTTGATTTTAAAGGAGCCGAAGCAGGTGTCTTTGACAAGATCTCTTCTTTGACCAAAGAAGGAAATACGGCTAAGATCGCAGATGTCCTGAGTTCTGAAAGTTCATTTTTCATCATTTTGCTTTTCTTTATATTCGGACTGCTTTTAGCCTTGACACCATGTGTTTTCCCTATGATCCCGATCTTATCCTCTATTATCGTTTCCCAGTCCGGTGAAGGAAAACCATCGGTTGCCAAAGCATTTTTTACCTCTTTGATCTATGTGGTTTCTATGGCACTGACCTATACAGTAGTCGGTGTGGTTGCCGGACTGTTGGGTGCAGATATCCAGGCAGCCATGCAGAACCCGTGGGTCTTGACCGTCTTTGCAGCAATGTTCGTGGCTTTGGCCTATTCTCTCTTCGGGTATTATGAAATAGGGCTGCCGGCTTCCTGGCAGTCAAAGATCTCAAAAGCCTCTGATGAAGCGGGACAAAAGGGCGGATTTGTCGGTACCGCTATCATGGGTCTGCTTTCAGCACTTATTGTTGGGCCGTGTGTTGCACCGCCATTGGGCGGTGCTGTACTGTTCATCTCTCATACAGGAGATGCCCTGCTTGGCGGTGTGGCACTTTTTGTGATGAGTATGGGAATGGGTGTCCCTCTTCTTCTAGTAGGTATCGGTGCAGGTAAATTCATGCCTAAACCTGGCGGATGGATGACGGTTGTATCCCAGGTCTTCGGTGTGATGATGCTTGGTCTTGCTATTTTCATGTTGGGACGTATCCTGCCTGATATGGTCACCATGATACTCTGGGCACTGCTCTTTATAGGGTCAGCACTTTATATGGGTGTATTTAACCCAAGTACTGCAACACAGGGTGCCAAAAAGCTTTTCCAGCTTTTAGCGGTTGTATTTATGCTCTACGGAGCATCTCTTTTTGTAGGTGCACTAAGCGGTTCAAGCTCACTGTTCAAACCGTTTGAAAAATTCACTCAGCCAGGTATTGCTGCACCGGGAGCAGTGAATGCAAATACGGAAGACAAAGAGAGTCACAGAGGATACTCGGTGGCACGTCTGATGGAAGAAGTTAAAGCATCTGACAAACCTGTGGTGGTTGATTTTGGGAAAGACTCCTGTACTGCCTGTGCAGAGTTGGAACACATTACTTTTCCTGACCCGAAAGTACAGGAACAGCTTAAAAATTTTACTTTCATCAAAATAGATCTGACGGAGAACAGTGATGACGACAAAGAACTGTTAAAACATTTTGAACTCTTTGGTACACCGAATATTATTTTCTTTGGAAAAGACAACAAATATATGCCGGAAAAATCTTTGACAGGATTTGTAACACCGGAAGTTTTTGCAGCACATTTGAAAGAGATCGCAAAATAATCCTTTTTATGTAGGGGCAAGGCATGCCTTGCCTCTACACATCCTACAAATTTAGATATAATACGACAATCATTGTGGGAAAACCGCAAAACATTCAATAAACGGAACAACATGCAACAAACTACAACAGAAAAAATCAGAAATAAACAGATCAATATCGGTGAAGTCAATACCCTCAAAATAGAACGTGACACGGATTTTGGATATTACCTCACAGCCGAAGATTACAATGAAGTACTGCTTCCCAACGTTTACATTATGGAAGCTGAAATGCCGATGGGATCGCTTTTGGATGTCTTTGTCTATACGGACTCGGAAGACAGACCTGTAGCTACGACCAAAATGCCCTATGCCAAGTTGGGAGAGTACGGTTACTTTACAGTAGTGGATTATAAATCGTACGGGGCTTTTGTGAACTGGGGGCTTCCAAAAGACCTTTTTGTACCACTCTCTCAGCAAAAAGAGTATTTTACCATTGGGAAAAAATATATGCTGCGTGTCTGTCTGGATGAACAGACAGGCAGACTCTACGGGACACAGAAGATAGGAAAATACTTTAACCGTGATATGAAAGGTCTGCATCAGAACAAAGTTCTGGATGCCATTGTACTTGCCCAGACACCACTGGGTTACAAAGTGATCGCTGACAACCAATATGAGGGTATGCTGTTCAGCAATGAGATCTTTGAAAACATTAAAGTCGGTGACCGTAAAAAAGTGTACATCAAAGCCGTAAGAAAAGATTTTAAGCTTGATCTCTCTTTGCAGCCTATTGGAAAACAGGCGAAAATAGGTGAGGCGCAAGGAACTATTATCGACTTACTTCAAGAGGCAGGTGGTGAGATGCCGTTTACCTATAAGAGTGATGCCGAAGAGATCAAAAAAGTCTTTGGTCTAAGTAAAAAGAATTTTAAACGTACATTGACAGAGTTGATAGAAGGCAAACGTATTGCACTTCTTGAAACATCCATCAAGCTGTTATAGGAGATCGGTATGAAAATGATCTTAACACTTATTCTGTTTTTTTCTTCCTGGCTGTTCGCATTGTCCGGAGAAGAGGTATTTGACAAAAAATGTGCTTCCTGTCACA
>CAZCBU010000283.1:0-2925 GCA_964496995.1 uncultured Sulfurovum sp. | reverse complement strand
AAGAAGTGAACATTGTAAGAAAGTGTATTTACCCAAGTACCTCTGGTGTGCTGGTTCATACCCATTGTCCAGAATGAAACGACTTTTCTTCCTTTTTCAATGTATAGATCTGCAAGAGCCTGAAGCTTTTTCTTGAACTCTTCAATATCTTCGTTCGGATCACCTTTAGCGATTTTTGCTACATAGTCAAGTGTGAACGGCTCAAGAGATTTTTTGTACTCTTCAAATGAAATATGCCAGTGCTTCAATGTACCCGGCGTATGTTTCATTTTATCACCCTCTTTGTACCCATAAGGTGCCAATGCCGGTGCTTCTTTTGCAGAAACAGTTGTTTCCATCTCTTTCTTGATCGTTTGCATTTCAAGATCTGTATATTTACCGTCTTTAAGTGATTTCTCACCTGCTCTTCTCATACCGTAACCGATATTCACCGGTCCAGCTGTAAAGACAATATTCTTTTTCACGAAATCCCAGTCAATTGCTTCAGGATGGTTATATACAATCTCATGCGCAACATAGTTCCATAATGCAAGGTCAGTATTTGGAGAGAAAATAATATTGATATCACCAATATCACACGTTCTGTGTGTATAGGTCTGGATATTAACGATTTTTACTTTGTCAGGATTTGAAAGTTTTCTGTCAGAAACACGTGACCAAAGGATCGGGTGCATCTCTGCCATGTTTGAACCCCAGGTAACGATGGTATCTGTAATTTCGATATCATCATAACATCCTGAAGGCTCATCCACACCAAATGTCTGGTAGAAACCAACAACCGCGGATGCCATACAGTGACGAGCATTAGGATCGATCGCATTTGATCTGAATCCACCTTTCATCATTTTCTGAGCTGCATACCCTTCCATGACAGTGTACTGACCGGAAGCAAATACTGCTACACCTTCAGGACCGGATGCCTTAAGTGCTTTCTTCGCATGTTTTTCCATCTCATCAAAAGCACGCTGCCAAGTGACTGGTTTAAATTTACCTTTCTTGTCAAACTCACCTTTGTCATTCATTCTCAATAATGGTGTTTTAAGTCTATCCGCACCATACATGATCTTCGCATTAAAGTAACCCTTAATACAGTTAAGTCCTCTGTTCACCGGTGCTGCAGGGTCACCCTTAACCGCTACAATTCTACCTTCTTTGGTTGCAAGCATAATTCCACAACCTGTACCACAGAAACGACAAGCTGCCTTATCCCATCTCCAATCTTTCTGCGCATCAGTCGCTGCCGCATTCAGATTGGAAGGAACAGCAATTCCCACCGCACTAGCTGCAGATGCTGCCGCTGCACTTTTAAGAAATTCTCTTCTATTTAAAGCCATATTACTTCCTCCGTAAATTGATTTTTTGGTTACCTCGCAAAGTCCTCTAAAGAACTCTAGCTGTTCTTTAGGGAACTCTGCTTATAACAACGTAACTATTTTATCACAGGAAAGTCAATAGAAGGGATGATTTATATCAAGAAAAATGAATTATCTTATAAATTGAACAAATATAGAACAGATATAATTGGAGAAAAAAAGTCTTTGATAAAATAAAAAAATTAAGATTTAAATAAGCATAAAAAAAAATAATGAAATTAGGAGAAAAGCTCTCCTAATATAACCTACATACCGCCCAATGCTTTTTTGACATTGTCATCTGCCATAGAGATATTCCATGCCGGTTCCCACACGACTTCTACTTCAACACTTCCCACATCTTCAATACGTTCCACAGCTTCACGTACCCACTGTGTGATCATTTGGTGTAGAGGACATCCCTGGGTAGAGAGGGTCATAATGACTTTTACATCACAGCTCTCTTCGTCAATGACCGCATCATAGATCAACCCCATTTCCACAAGGTTAAACCCTACTTCCGGGTCGATCACAGTAGAGATAGCATCAAATACATTTTCTTTTGTAATACTGCACATATTTTATTTCCTTTATATTCTAATTATATAAGGTACGCTGGCGACGCACCCTGTGTTGATTTTAATTATTTTCCGTAAGCCAGCATCTTATTCATTGTGATGAACAAAAATATCGCACCGACAAATAAGAAACTGGCTCCGGCTTTAAACAGCATATCACTCTCAAAAAGAAGACCCATACCGCCCGACAATACACCTGCCACAGTAAAATTAAACATCATGGCTGCACCCTCTTTGGAATACATTTCATGAAGCATAGGTACTTTTTCTTTTCCTACCAAAGGAGCAAAACGTTCAAACCATACAAGGAATGGCACGATCTTGTAAAGGTGCCCCGTGATCATCGAAGAGATAAACCCTAAGAGCAGGAACCACACAGAAGCATGCAATATATTTTCATTGCCTATCATAAAATAGAACAGCCCGAGTACAATAGCAAGTATCAATGAAGCAAAAGCGAATATCATCGACTTTGCCCAGACATCCATCTCTTTACGCACCGTAAGTCTGGCAATGATATAGATCTGCCAGATATAAAAGAATATACCAAGCGTATTGACGGCATAACCAATATACATCAGCCACTCCTGGGATATCAATGCTCCTATGAACACTGTACCTACTCCTGTAATAACCAGTTTGAAGGCCCTGTTGATCGCAGTCTCATCAAAACCATGCGCAAGGGAGAACATCGGTATGAGTATCAGAGAAAGCCCTATGATCGTTAACACTACATAGCCGCCGATCACAGCATAAACGTGGGCTTTAAGCATAAGTGTAATATTGATGCCAAGATCACCACTCAGTCCAAGTGCTATTGCAAATCCAGTCAGAATGCCAAGCAGCAGATATCCGTTACTCCAGGCAACCGTATCGATCGTCAGTGTTCTGATCGTTGTTTTTTTTAATGTCGCAATGTTTTCCGATGCAAAAATGATCATGGCAACAAGCACCAGTAATCCTCCGTAAGGAAGCAGTGCCGGCATCAGCCAGAA
>CAZCBU010000282.1:0-5049 GCA_964496995.1 uncultured Sulfurovum sp. | reverse complement strand
ATTAAAAAAAAGATTGACAGAAATCAATATAGTAGTTTAACTTATAAAAATAATAAGTTAAAATTATATTTTAGGGAGGGTGTAACGGTTATTTTATATACCAAAGGCGTAATGCCCTTGGTAATATTTTCTAAAAGAGGTTTGCGTTTTTGTCGGTCCATTTAAAGTATTCAACAATATCTTTAATCTCTTCATCACTCATATGCTGGTTAGGCATTTTAAGATTAAAGTAGTCAATCATACCTTTAACATACGGATCTTTAAATTTAGATTCTGGTGCTTTAATGAAATCAGCAACCCATTTTTCAGCATTTTCATGTCTTTGAAGTACACCTGTCAAGTCTGGACCTGAAGATACTTTACCAACCACGTGACATCCTGAACAACCACCTTCATCAAAGGCTCTTGCTCCACGCTCAGCTGCCGGTGACTGTTTCGTAGCGATCAGTCTTACCAATGCATCTTTCGCTCTGATACCAACATCTGCTGTCTTAACCATAAGCTGCCAGATCATATTTTCAAAGAGGATCGCTTTTTCCATATCTCCAGCTTTCACTGCAGCATCTGCTTTCTCTTTTTGGCCTTTGATCTGTCCGTACTGTGCAAATGCATCATCTACCAGGTCAGCAACCACTTTATGATCCTGGAAGTTATTCTCTTTCAGGAATTTTACAACAGACTGGATAACTGCATCCGTCGCATCATTCACAGCAACTGTTTTGTCATATTCAGCTTTCAACTGCTCTGGCGTCATTGTTGCCATTTTAAGTTTCTGTGCAGATGTATACTTTTTATTCGGATCTTTAACCATAAGGTAACCCATCATCTCCAAGTGTAGCGCAGAACAGAACTCTGTACAGTAGTAAGGGAATACACCTTCAAGATCAGCCGTAAACTTCACTTCTGCCGTCTCACCCGGTTCAAGGGATGCATGAATATCATAATGGTCAACAGTAAATCCGTGTGTCTCATCCTGTGCTCTTTCAAGGTTCGTCAAGTAAATTGTTACTTCATCACCCTTGTTCACAGTAATTCTCTCAGGATTGATGTGAGATCTTACCATGGTCGCATAGACTTTCACTTTGTTGCCTTCTCTTACGATCTTTTCCTGACCGGCAAGTGTTTTACCAACATGAATTTCACCTGTTTTGGTGTTTGTTCCCATTGGGTAACGTACATGCGGATGTAACTTGCTTGCTCTGATCGCAACAGCCTGGTGAGGTTCACCCAACGGCAATGGCATATCTACAAGCAGATCCATCTTTTTACCCTTGATATCGATCAACTGGTGGTTCTGCGGATGCAGTGGACCAACCGGGTCAAATCTGTCAATTACCAGTTTGTTAAGTGAAATAATGTAGTCACCCTGAGGATCAGCTGACTTACCTTCCATACCACAAAGGTGTCCAACGTTATAGTGAACATTTACCTTGTCAAGTACTTTCAGTGTTTTATAGTTCCATTTTACGATCTGGGAATCAACATACAGTGAAGTATAGATCTCACCGTCTACATTGGAATACTGGTTATGTAAAGGCCCGAGACCCAACTCAACCTGACCGTGCAGAGACTCTTTCATATCAAGAATAGGTATACCGTAAGGGTCCTTCCCTGCATACTTCTTGTCTGCAATAAGCTTTTTGATCTTAGACCACTTATAAACTGAAGCATGTGTATCAAGCTTACCACAAACCGTAATGTATTCACCATCCGGAGAAACATCTACACCGTGTGGTGATTTTGGCTCAGGAATCAGGAAAAGTGCATCATTTTTAACAGCTGTTTCCATAGAAATAACTCTAATACCGTTAACAACTGTTACATTTTTAGGATCTTTGGCTACTTCAGCCAATTTTTTCCAGTTATAAATGTGCAAGAAGTCAGTATCATTTCTACTCATACCCGCTTCATTTGGCGGCATACCCACTTCGATACCACCGGTATACATCTCTGTGTTAAATGAGTTTGTAAAGCCCCATCCGTAAGAAGCGCCTTTACCTGCATCCGAAAGATCCTGCATATATGGCGGCAATTCAAGAACAAATGACTCTTTCTCGTTAATACGCCCTTTTTCATGATTGAATTTCCAAAGTGTCACACCCCCACGGTATGTCTCTTTATACTCTTCTATCGGGTGGTAATTGTTGTCAAACGGTGCAGCATACTGACATGCTTCCAAAATATACTCTGAATTTGGTGTAAAGAATGCTCCACCGTGTTCAGATTTAAAGACCGGGTTCACTACGATCTGCTTGGTTTCAAAATCTTCCAGATCGATAACGGCGACACGAGGATTGGCTTTATCATTGATCACCAACCATTTACCGTCATATTTACCATCAGTTTCAGAAAGTCCTGGGTGGTGCGTATCTCCCCAGTTTATCTCTCTACCTCTGATGTTACCTTGACGAAGTATTTTCTTACTGTCTTCATCATACCCGTATCCCTGCCAAGGTTCCGGTGTAAATACAGCAACATACTTCAAAATTCTCATAGACGGAACACCATATACGATAATTTGACCAGACTGTCCACCCGAACTGAATACAATATATTCATTTCGTCCGCCACTCGGCAAATATGTTTTTGCTGCACGGATCACATCTGTTTCCGATAAGCCTCTCTCTTTCATGACTTTTTCAAGTGCTCCTGAACCAAACGCTGTTGAAGCAGCGATTGCAGAACCCAGAAAAAGAGATGAAAGTTTGTTTAACTTGTAATTCATTTTCTCTCCTCCATATTTTTTGAACTGATCTTACGCACTATCTACGCTTGATCAACGCTCGTCTAATGTAACATAATAATAATTTCAACTTATTATTATCATCAAACACATCTAATTATAACGAAATAAAATGGTGGATTCACTTGATGTATATCAATAATTTAACACTAATTTAACAATTGGGAAATACTGTCACAGAAGATTTTCTAACGCTAGAAAAACGGAAGTCCCTTTCTCTTTCTGTGATCTTATCTGTATCTCTATACCCGATTCATCACAGTAGGACTTTACCAATGCCAAACCAATCCCCTTCCCTTCATGTTGGCTGTCCCCCTGATAATAGCGTTCATAGACCCTGAGTAACTGTGTTTCATCCATTCCGATCCCTTTATCTTCGATCACCAGTGTGTTTTCTTTCAGTATGATCTTGACGGGGGAGGCTTTGGAAGAGTATTTCATGGCATTCATAAGCAGATTATCGATCATTTTTTCAAAACCGATCTTATCTGCTTTCAGGAGAATGTCATCTACAAGCAGTTCAAAATGGTTTCGGTCATATGCCTCAAATATCTCTACACGCTCTTTAAGCAGCTCCAGCAGTGAAAATTGTTCTTTTTGCACAGGGTGTATCTCTTTATTGATACTGTAGACCAGCTCTTTATAGAGTCTTTCCAGTCTGACGGAAGAGGCTTCAATACGCTTCAGACGTTTTAAACTTTTCTCATCATCCAAACGTTTTTCCAAAAGTGCTGTATTCGCTTTAATAGTCGAAAGAGGGATATTCAATTCATGCAGAATTTCAGAACTCAGCTGTGAGAGATTGGCATCCTGCAGTACTTTGGGAGCAAGAAGATGCGAAGCAATGATATATCCCCAGCCTGCTGCCAGGAAAAGAACCAGCAGCGATGCCACAAGATAGTTTGATTCGGAAAAACCTTCATTCTTTAAAAACCAGTAGATAAAACTCAAGAGTATCGCTACGGTGGAGAAATACCCCAATGTCGCCAACAAGGTTCTCTTTTTTACGGTATCCATCTGTACCCTATGCCGCGTACATTGACTATATTGTCTGAAAAATATTTTTTCAGTTGCGTAATATACACCCGGAGTGATCCGTCACTTGCATTTTTCCCTGCTGCCCAGAGCCTGTTCTTGATCTCGTCAGAGCTCACGACTTCACCGTTTGACTGAAGCAGAAGTACCAAGAGTTCTATGGCTTTCTTAGTCACATCCAAAGCTTCATCATTACGATACAGTGTTTTTGAGAGCATATCCAGACTGTATTCCCCGATCGTCAGCTTCTCATTTCTTACCTGTCTGCGCATCAATGCACCGATCCGAAGCAAAAGCTCATCCAGATCGATCGGTTTTTTCATATAATCATCTGCACCGATCTCAAAGCCCTCTTTCAGGGAGGCTTTATCCTCTCTGGATGTTAAAAATATCGTGGGAGTCGTATCTCCGCTCTGGCGAAGTTTAGAGAGCATATCAAAACCACTCTCATAAGGAAGATTCACATCAAAAAGATAGAGGTCATAAATATTCTTATAGGTTAATTCAAGTGCAGAATAGGGATCTAACGCATGATCAAGCTCAAACCCCTCCTCTTCCAGAAAGTCCTGAAGGGTTTCGTTGAAAAGTTTGTCATCTTCGAGAAGGAGTATTTTGATCGGCATATTTTTCTTTAAAATTATTGTTTCGGTCTGCGTAGCTACACTGCCACACAGGATTCTTCTGGTTCGAACCTGTAAACGACAAACTATTGTCGTTTACTTAAAGGTTTTCCCAGCCTTTGCGGGTCGCTTTGCTCCACCGCTTCGGTTTCGAACCTATAAACGACAAACTATTGTCGTTTACTTAACGGTTCTCACATAAACATTCCGCCATTCACTTTGAGTGTTTCACCCGTAATGTAAGACGCGTGGTCTGAAAGCAGAAAGGCTACAGCCTCTGCCACTTCTTTGGGTTCACCGAATCTTGCCATCGGTATTTTGGCGGTAAAGGCATCTTTAACCTCATCTTTAAGCACTTCGGTCATCTCTGTGGCGATGAATCCCGGAGTGATCGTATTGTAACGTATATTTCTCGGTGCCGCTTCAATGGCAAAACTTTTCGTCATTGCGATCGTTCCACCTTTGCTCGCTGCATAGTTCGTCTGCCCTGCATTACCGGTTTCTCCTACGATAGAAGCGATATTCACAACCGAACCAAAACGTTTTTTACCCATCACCTTCACTGCTTCACGGCATCCTATGAATGTGGATTTCAAATTGGCTTCGATCACAGACATGAAATCATCTGTTTTCATACGCATGGCAAGCTTG
>CAZCBU010000281.1:0-6581 GCA_964496995.1 uncultured Sulfurovum sp. | reverse complement strand
TCAGTAAGCCAGACATTGTACTTTTCAGCATTTTCATACGTTACCTCTCCGTCAAAACCGTCGAGTCGGAATTTAGTTCCTCCCTGCCCTGACGCTTGTTGAGCTAGTCTGGTCTTCAAGACTTTAGCTACAGAGTGTTCCATTGCCGCCGGAGCCAGGAACTGCCCTTTTTTAATGTTGACTACTGCAGCTGTCTGTGCCGCTGCAACCAAGAGGTCTGTCTGTCTGGACAAAAATGCCGGTATTTGCAGTACATCCGCTACTTCAGCTGCTGCTGCCGGCTGTGTATAGTCATGTACATCGGTCAATATCTTGTATCCGAAGAGATCTTTGACTTCCTGAAGCATTTTGAGACCTTCATCCATTCCCGGTCCTCTGAAAGAGTCCAGAGAAGTACGGTTGGCTTTGTCAAAACTTGCTTTAAAATAAAAATCTTTGGTACAGTCTTCATGATATTTGTTCAGAGACTCTGCAATGCGCATCACATTGTCTCTACTTTCCAAAACACAGGGGCCAGCAATAAGTATCATTTTGATCCTTTAGGAAGGGCTACAAGCAGCCCTGACAATATAACCAGGATTATACCTAAAACTGTCCAAAAATCAGGTATAGGGTCTCCAAGCATCACACCGATAATGACAGCAAAAACAATATTAGTGTATGAGATCGTCCCCACAATGCCGGCTTTGGTCAGCTCATAAGCCTTGGTCATGAGCAGTTGGGAAATGGTTGCGGAAACACCTACCGCAGTGACATACGCCCATTCGATCCCCCGAGGCATTACAAACTCGGCAAACATCCAGTCAAACTCGTCAGAGACTGTTACATAAGGGGTCATGAGCATTAAAAACAGTGGTGCGATGGTCCCCACACCCATAAATGACATTACAATGGCACGCGTATCATAATAGGCTCTGAGTTCCCTGATGGATGTATAGGCCAAAGCTGCACCGATACCCGAAAAGATACCCAGAATATCATACTTGGTAAAAGTACCGCCTTCTGGCTGTGCAACCAGAAGAATACCGACAAAACCAATGACAATGGCAAGCAGTGCACTCCTATGCAACCTTTCATTGAGGAACAGATAGGCAAAGATCGCTACAAAGATCGGTGAGGTTTTATTGTAAGTGACTGCTGTTCCCAGAGGGATGTGCGCCATAATATAAAAATAGGCCAAAAGTGCCGCAAAACCCATAGAACCACGGAAAAGCAGTAAAAAAGGTTTTCCTCCTTTTTGTTTTAACGGTACTTTATAGATAGCCAGTCCTACCAGCACCACACCAAAAATATTTCTGAAAAACGTCACCTCCACAGGAGGCAATACCTGTGAAACAACCTTTGCAAAACCACCCATAGCAGCAAAAGAGAGTGAAGCAAGAAGCATGAACAAAATACCTCTGTCCATGTTTTTGATATATTGTTTCAAAACAACCCTTTTTTTTTGCTAATTTTTTCGGAAGTGTAGCATAAAATGAAGCGTTCAGAGTTAAGCATTCAGCACCCAAGGGCATTTGTCCCTTCAGTCGGGCACGTTCAGAAGCTTTTTGATACAATCCAACTATGAATGAAAGTGAATTTTATGTAAAACTACTTGCACTGCCTGACGGTGCCAATGATGTTTCGTATCAAAAAAGACGTTATCTTTTGAGAAAAGAGACACTATTGGAAGGAAAACTCATCAAGCTCTATGCCGAAGATCTTGCTTCAACCGATATTATCAGCGGTAATTATTACCCTACGATGAGGAATGGCATGTTGAAACCCTGTGAAATGAGCGACGAAAAAGTGATCGATTTTGTCTTACATGCACAGGTCATTTAATTCTTTTTGCCGTCAAGTCTCCATACAGTATCAGATCTTTCAGCACGGCTTTCTCTGCAATACCGTCTTGTCCTATCGCGATCATGAGTTCACCCCGGTTACTCTGAAAAAGCTTTTGATAAACGATCGCGGTCAAATAATCAAATTCACCTTTGCCAAGTGCTTTTTCATAAACAGCACGATGTTTGGCATCAGGAACCACGATGCTTACTTTTCCCTGCTGTTTTTCGGCACCCACTGCACTTAATGCATAGGTTCCTGATTTTTTAAGGTCAATGATCTTTGAGAGATTAAAATAGAGGGTCAAAAGATCATCTTTACTGTAAAAATCAAGGACTTTGCTGTCATTCTGATAGACTTTCCCTGCTCTTTTTTCAATATAGATTTTCGTCACTCCTTTCTTTTTGTGATCAATAACATACCGTTTGATACTCGCTTTGTTCCCATGACTTCTACGCACTTCCAGACTATCGGAGACAAACATCCCGTCCACCACATGCCCCCGACTGATATAGTGCTCCTGCCTATTTTGACTTAAACGTTTTACGATACCGGTTGTTTTGGCACTCACTTCAATACTATAGATATTGCCGTCTGTTTCAAGATGTGCCTCACTGATACCAAGTTCTCCGAACATACCGTAACTGACACTGTAGGTTGCATCAAGCTTTTTCACTTCTGCATAGCTTGTACAACTTAGCAGCATTATGACGAACAGTATTGTCTTTTTCATTCCGTTTCTCCTGTATAATTGAAAGTAATTCTACTATAATATCGTGAATAAACGTGTAAGGAAAAAAATATGCCGACAGCCGAACAAAATGCCACACAGTCCCTGAAAGTCATTGATACTTTGGATACTGATATCATTACCACCGTACAAACACAACTTGCCCCACTATATGACAAGTTTCCTTTTCTTGCAACCGATTATTTTGGTGTACCTCTTGCCAATATTCTTGCTGCTACGTTGATCTTTTTTATGATGCTAGGGCTAAGAAAAATCTTTACAAAGATCATTTTAGTCTTTTTACAAAATCTGGCAAAAAATACCAAAACATACTATGATGACCGTATCATTTCTGCACTAAAAGGGCCTATACGTTTTGTTTTTGTCATCATTGCTATACATCTTTTCTTTTTATTGACATTTTCAGAACCCAAAATCATTAAAAATATTTTGGATACACTGTTGGTCTATGCGCTTTTCTGGGCAATTTTGGCTGTCATTGAAGCACTTCGGGGTCTTGTTTATGAAGCCACAGCAAAATTCAACAAAGACCTCTCCAAAGAGATGGGGAACTTCATCATTGCCATGATCAAGATCCTTGTCGGTGGTATGGGCTTGGCGGGAATGCTTATGGTCTGGGGTATTAACGTCACGGCCGTAATCGCTTCTTTGGGACTTGGAGGATTGGCATTCGCACTCGCAGCAAAAGATACGGCATCCAATCTTTTTGGTTCTTTTGCACTGTTGGCAGACAAGTCCATCCGTATCGGAGAATGGATCAAAGTAGGCGGTGTAGAAGGTGTGGTTGAAGATGTAGGTATGCGGACCACAAAGATACGTTCATTTCAAAAATCCCTCATCACCGTACCCAATTCTATTGTTGCAAACTCTCCCATAGAGAACTTTTCACGCAGAGGTATCAGACGTATCAAGATGCATATCGGATTGACCTATACAACGAATTCTGAACAGATCATGCAGATCATTAAAGATATTAAAATTATGTTGCAGGCACATGAAGGTATTTCACAAAAGGACTCTTTAATGGTCAATTTTGACACCTTTGGAGACTCATCACTCAATATTTTCATCTATACTTTTACCAAAACAGCCAATTGGGCAAAATACCTGGAAATTCGTGAAGATATTCATTTGAAGATCATGGAGATCGTAGAAAATAACGGATCTGCATTTGCTTTCCCATCACAGAGTATTTACGTGGAGCAGATGCCAGATAAAAATATGCTATAATTCCATCAATAAAATGTAGGGTCGGTTTACCGACCATTACTATCCAATCTATATAATTCTATCATTCAATGGTCGGTAAACCGACCCTACGGTAGAGAAAGTACCATTTATTATGCAAGAACAAAATTTAAAAAAAGTAGCCATTGTCGGTCGTCCAAATGTGGGAAAATCTTCCCTCTTCAACCGTTTAGCAAGACAGAGAGACGCCATTACTTCCGATATGTCGGGAACGACCAGAGACATTAAAAAACGTATTGTCTCCATATCTGGAAACCGTGAATTCGAAGTCATCGATACAGGCGGGATCGACTATTCATCAGAACTCTTCTCCAAAGTAGCAGCATTTTCTCTTCGTGCAGCGGAACAGGCAGATATTATTATCTATATGGTGGATGGAAAGACCCTGCCGAGTGAAGAAGACAGAGAACTGTTCTATAAACTGCAGGAACTGGGAAAACCTCTGGCCCTGGTGGTCAACAAGATAGACAACGACAAAGAAGAGGAGCGTTACTGGGAATTTCTGGAATTCGGTGCGGATGCCACTTTCCCTATGTCGGTAAGCCACAACCGTTATTTCAATGATTTCTATGCCTGGATGGAACAACATATTCCTGCCATAGAAGAAGAGGAAGAAGGTCTGGAACTTGAAGAAGATGGGGAGATCGACCCTTTTGCAGAGATCGTACGAGATATCAATGCCACACCTCAAGAAGAAGACAACAAGATCCGTGTTGCTATCATCGGCCGTGTCAATACCGGTAAATCATCGTTGCTCAATGCTCTGCTGGGCGAAGAGCGCTCTGTGGTCTCTGATGTTGCAGGCACGACCATTGATCCCATTGATGAAACCATCGAACATAATGGCCATGAGATCACCTTTATCGATACCGCCGGTATCAGAAAAAGAAGCAAGATCGTCGGTATTGAAAAATATGCACTTACCAGAACAACCGAAATGCTTAAAAAGGCAGACCTTGTACTGCTCATGCTGGACTCGACCACACAGGTCTCGGAACTCGATGAGAGAGTCGCAGGACTCATTGAAGAGTATAAACTTGCCTGTCTGATCGTCCTGAACAAATGGGATATCAAGAAAGAGAGATCGTATGAAGAGGTGGTGGAAGATATTCGTGATGAACTGAAATTCCTGCACTATGCACCCTTCATTACCATTTCTGCCAAAACAGGATTGCGTGTACACAAAATACTCGATGAAATTACAGCGATCTACAACCGTTACAAACAGCGTATCCCGACTTCCGAGCTTAATGAGACCCTGCGTGAAGCGATTAGAAGACACCATGTCCCCTCACATAACGGTGCTGTAGTGAACATCAAGTTTGCAACACAATATGAAACAAAACCACCAAAGATCGCACTGATCTCCAACAGACCGGAATTCATACATTTCTCTTACAAACGTTACCTCTCGAACTTCTTCAGATCAAAGTTTGATTTTGAAGGTGTACCTTTAGACATTGTGGCACGTAAACGCGGCCAAAGAATGGATGAGGATGAATAGGAATATGACCTGTAGGGTGGGCAATTGCCCACCTTATATTAAAGATCCAATTTTATTTTAACGGTGGATAAATCCACCCTACGCGATAATCTCAACGCTTTCCTGCTATAATTTGCAAAAATTATTGCAGGAATCATTTATGCGTGTACTTACAGGAATCCAGGCCTCTGGAAAACTTCATATAGGAAACTATTTCGGTGCCATGAAGCCAATGATCGAGCTTCAGGAAGAGAATGAACTCTTTACTTTTATAGCCAACTACCACTCTCTTACCACTTCCAAAGATGCAGAAACACTGAGACAATATACTATAGATGCTGCAGTAGACTACCTCTCTGTCGGTCTTGATCCGGAAAAAACGACTTTTTGGGTACAAAGCCATGTACCTGAAGTCCTTGAACTCTACTGGATACTCTCCAAGTTCACACCTATGGGACTGCTTGAACGTGCACACTCATATAAAGATAAAGTGGCAAAAGGGATCTCGGCAAATCATGCACTTTTCTCCTACCCGGTATTGATGGCAGCCGATATTCTGCTTTACGACACACAGAAAGTACCGGTAGGAAAAGACCAGATCCAGCATGTGGAGATGACCCGTGACATCGCTATCAAATTCAACAATGAATATGGTGAGATCTTCGTACTTCCTGAACATGTGGTCCAGGAAGAGGTAGCCACCATTCCCGGGATCGACGGACAGAAAATGTCCAAAAGTTATGACAATGCCATTGACCTTTTTATGCCTGAAAAACCACTTCAGAAGAGATGTAACAAGATCCTCTCCTCTTCCACACCGCTTGGGGAGCCATTAGAGTGGGAGGGGTGTAATATTTATGATATTGCTGCCCTTTTCCTGAATGAAGAAGAAAAACTGGAACTTCAGGCACGTTACAAAAGCGGGAAAGAGGGCTATGGTCACTTTAAGAAGTACCTCAAAGAACTTATCTGGGAAGAATTGGCTGAGGCCAGAGAAAAAAGAGAATACTACCTCAACAATTTAGATGAGGTCAATGATATCTTGGCAATGGGTGCAAAAAAAGCCAAATCCATTGCAGATGTCAAAATGGAGAAAGTCAGAACGGCCATTGGTCTTTAAGGACTTTAAATTTTTATTGTTTCTATCTCCAAGGCCTTACCAAAGATATGTTTTACACTCTCTTTGGAGATGTGATCCGTAGCATACAGTTTCAGATGTAACTCACCTTCATTTCGATGTCCATTCTCCCGACTTAACGCCAAAGAGTACTGGGC
>CAZCBU010000280.1:0-7217 GCA_964496995.1 uncultured Sulfurovum sp. | reverse complement strand
GATAATAATAGCATGAATAGATGTTTTTGGCAGAGAAGGTTTGATTAATTTTTAATCAATATAAAGCTTTAATTTTAAATTATATTTTTAATAAAACAGCCTTATGGAAGGTACTTAAGTGATAAGAGGTATTTCAAGTTTTATCGTTCTCTCCTTGAGAAGATGGGCAATATGACACTGCATTGCAATATTCTTGATCTCTTCATCGGTATCGGCATATCTTCCATTGGCTTCAATAGAGAGCTGTACGATCGCTTTTTTCTTTCCTGCAATGATCACATGCTCACCGGTAAGCAGTTTAAGGGTAATATTGATGGAGTCTGAAGCCCTGAATGAATCCAGTGTTTTTCTGAGCAGTTTGGAAAAGTTATTCTGGTCTATTTTAAAAGAGGGGATATCATGATCGGTCAAAAGCTGAAGGTGATTGGGGTTTTTTGTCCTGAACAGCGCAATGTTCGCCTCAAGAAGCAAATTGATATCGGTTGTGACCAGTTTGTCTTTTTCTATCGGTGTGGTTGAGCGTATTCTTGGTGCATTGTAAAAACGAATGGATATCTGCTCTTCATTTTCATAGCCGACCGTGATGGCATAAAAGGTAAAAGAGTCATAGTTCAGGGAAAGTGTGGTGGTCTTGTATCCAAAGTTCTGTGGTGCATAAGCAAGTGCCAGATCATACAGTTCCTGTTTTGAAACATAGCCGAAAAGGATCTCCGCAGAGTTGTTCAGATAGAGTATCTTCCCTGAAGAAGAGAAAAGTATAAAAGGACTATTGTCCCAATCCAAAAAGGATTGAAAATTAATCGATTCCGTGTTCATGTATCTTCTTTCGTAAGGTATTTCTGTTTATCCCGAGTATTTGTGAAAGTTGCAATTGTGATCCAAACTTTTGCAGACCGGCTTCTATAAGCGGCTTCTCATAGAGTGACAAGTGCTCTTTGTACCCGTTATTCCCATGAAGCTCTTTCAACATATACGAATGAACAGCCGCCTGGATATCTTTTTTATTCATAGTGTGTGTCATCAGGTACTTGTATATGGTACTTTTAAGGCTTTTGGAGTTCTGTGTCAGGTTGATCGGTATATCCAGAGTTGACATCTCTTGAATGTCCAGCATAAGATCATCACAGGCTTCTTTGATATAAAGCTCTTTGATATAGGCAGTATCTTCAAGGCGTTCTTTGAGTGACGGAAGCGTATAGATAAAGGCAAAGAGATTGTCGATGGTCTGTTTGTTGCCTACATAATTGGCCGTAGCGATAATACGTTTATTGTCAAGCTGCAAAGATTCCTGATTGCTTAATTTTTCAAAATCTGTAATGATCAGTTCATCATACTCTTTCAAAGCTGCTTCAACAGCTTCCTGGTCATCCCCTGAAACCACATGTGCATCTGGAAAAAGATGTTTTGCCAACAATTTTTTCCCAATATTCTCTTCTCCGATGATGATGGATGATACAAAGAGTGTTTTTGTAAGGTTGAAACCTTTGATAATATTCTGTACATGTTCAGATTTGGTGAAAAATTGTTCCATTATGGCACTTTAAGTATGAATTTGTTGATTAAAAAATAATCATTTTATTATAAAGATATTATATCAAATGTATGTTAAACTTATATCAATGAATAAAGTGAGGTATGGATACCATTAAAAACGCATTTAACTATTTTTGTAATTACAACCCCCATTTGACGTTGGAACAGTCTGTTGAATATTTTTCTGTTTTGGGTGGGATAGAAGAGAGTATAGAGCTTGATTTTTTTGATAATGTTTTTTCTATGGTTGAGAATAATTTCGTACAAAACTTCAGTAAGTTCCAGGACCTGGTCTCTCCTTCCTACCTTTTGGACAAACCTTATCGTGAAGTATTAATGTCTGTAGCAAGAGGTGACGGAAAGTTTTACTCTGTACTGAAAAAGGCCAGATTGAGCGAAGGACTTGGTGAAGAGATCATTCAGGAATTGATCTCTCTGAATATACTCTACATTGAACAGACAAGGGAACGGCCACTCAAAATACACCCTAAACACAAACTCAAAAAAGAGCTGCGTTCCTACCGTGTACAGGATAAACTGCGATTTGTTCAGCCATTCATGCGTTTTTGGTTCGGATTTGTCACCTATTACAGAGAAGAGTTGTCCAGAGGGGAGAGTAGCGCTTTCCTTGAGAATTTTGAAAAGCATTATGAACGTTTACGGACCCTTGTCTATGAACAGCTCTGCGATGATCTGCTGCTAAAGTATTATGAATCCAGGTCTCCATTGCTCAGCAGCGGATCATACTGGGATCAACACAGTGAGTTTGACATCCTTGCCGTGACAAGAGATAAAAAACTTATTTTGGGAGAGTGTAAATACAAAGACCGCAAGATCTGTAAAAATGAGCTCAATAAACTTAAAGACAAAGCACTTCAGTCAGGTATACCTGTCGATATCTATGTACTCTTTTCAAAAAGCGGCTTTTCGAAGGAACTGCTTTCTATGAAAGATAAAGATCTGCTTCTTTTTGATCTGAATGATCTGAAGATGTTACTGGGTTGATTTGTATTATTTTATATATCTTGTGTGATTAAATAACATTGGATTTTTTCTCTTTTTCCGTATTCATTTTTATAGTAATTGCAAGCCATATATAACTGTTATGCCTAATGTATAAGCCCCAAGCAGATAAACATTTCTCGGATTTCCTGAGAGTTTTGGTGTTTTGATCTCTGATACATTTAAAATAGCAAGTCCAACGCCACTGAGATATAAGATGATTACAAAAGTTCCATGACTTACTACGCTTTCTAATAAAAATACAAAAACCAAGATTAAGCTATTGTTATCAAGAGCAAGACCTGTATATTTCGTTCCTCCTGCCAAACCATAAGTACTAAAATAACTTAGTCGTATAGCCGCAGCTGCCATCATTATAAAGGCTCCAAGAAGAAATATTGGCTCAAATTTTCCATAAGATAAAAGTAAAATTGCTGGAGTCACCCCATAACTTACTATGTCTATTACCACATCAAGTTGTCCACCAAACTTTGCATCCGTAGGAGTTCTTCCCTTTAGTTTTCTCGCGACAAGTCCATCAGCCCAGTCAAAAGCAACTGCCCAAACCATACCAATCATAGCCGCAGCATAAAGACCGGTAATAGAAAAATAGATGGCAAGGACAGTACATGCCAATCCAGAAAGTGATAAAAGGTTTGGAAGGTCTTTAACATAAGAGAGGATTGTAGGTTGTTTCTTTTCTACACTCTTTGTAGTTTTTTTTAGCATAAATTAAATCCTTTAAATAAATATTAAACATTTTTTAAGTAAGGCTACATTTTAGCATTAAAATGATATTATAGGCTTAATATATTTATTACTAAAGGAATTTTTAAAATGCTTGTATATACTGTTGGTACCTTTGATATGGTACATGTTGGTCATTTAGATTTATTGGAATACTGTGCAACCTTGGGTGATAAGTTTGTCGTAGGTGTGGCTTCTGATGAAGTCGTAGGTTCATACAAAAGAAATGTACCTGTTATCCCATTAGATCAAAGAATGAGAATGCTAAAAGCATTAGGATGTATAGATGATGTTGTTTCTTATGATGAACTGGAATACGTAAGTAACTGTAAAGACTTAAATGTGGATATCTTTGTCATTGGAGAAGATTGGGGAGATAAACCACATAATATTGCCGTTGAAAAATATCTCAAAGCAAAGGGTGCAAAAATAATACAAGTCAGCTATAACCCTCTGACCTCTTCAACAAAAATAAAACAAAATGTGATGGCCCAATCTCATAAGGGGAAATATTCATCACAGATTGTTGCGTAGATAATATCTCCTGCAAAGAGACAGATCTGTGATCATAACCAAGATATACTCTACAAAACGACGGAGAAACCATGAAGAAAACACTCAAATGGATCGCCATTATTTTACTTACAGCACTTGTGCTTGTAATGCTCGCCGGGATGTATAAATTTAATTATTTGGCATCAAAAGAGGGGTATGACTGTGATGGTAATAAAATTGAAAAGTCTATGGACCTTTCAACAAAGCAGAATAGTCTAAAATCTACTAGATAAACTAAGGTCTGTATACCCTTACATTTTTAGCATCTTCTGCATCACGTAGGTATTGTGCATGCAGTTGGCTCATGATCCCTTTTTCACAGTAGAGTAGGTACTCTTTATCTTTTGGCAGTTTTTTGAATTCTGATTTGAGTTTGTGGAAAGGTATTTTGATGCTTTCGCAAGAAGTTTGAATACAATTCTCCTCCGCACGGATATCAATAACCACAAAATCATCATTAAGCTCAGAAATCACTTCAATAGGTGAAGCATTGGTCACATCATCGATGATCTCATCCACATAAATGGTTTGGGCATCTTCTACTGCTTTGTCCAAGACCTCATAGTTAAAACGTTTGGCTTCTCTCTCCATCCGTTTAAATGAGCCGTGGGTAATAGGATTCTTGGAAATGACACCGCAATACTCCGGCATAGACTCTGCAAAACGGCGTGTACCGATCTCGTCAGCCATATGCATGATATCCGGTTTGTTCATCGTTGCAAGCGGACGCAGGACTAGTTTGTTGGTGACCTGATCGATCAGTGCGAGGTTGCGCAGTGTCTGGCTGGAGACTTGTGCAACACTCTCTCCTGTAAGCAGTGCATCGATCTCCATTTCATCAGCCACTTTCTCTGCTGCTATGAGCATAAGACGTTTGAGGGTGACACCCATATAGGTTTCATGGGTTGAACGGAAGATCTCTTCTACCACAGGTTCAAAAGGTACAGAGATGAACTTTACACGATGAGATGCACCAAATTTGGACCAAAGATAGAGTGCAACCTGCTTCACCCCGATCTCATGGGCAATCCCGCCAAGGTTAAAGAAAACAAAATGAGTTTTGATCCCTCTTTTCATGGTCAGATATGAAGCAATGGTCGAGTCAAACCCTCCGGACATCAAAGAGAGTATGTCTCCCTGTGTCCCTATGGGGAAGCCGGCAAGCCCTGTATGTTTGAGTGTAATGATATTGAGCTGATTATTAATAAGTTCAAGACGGATGGTCACTTCCGGGTTATGCAGGTCAACACCTTTGGCAGTGGAGTGTGCCAGCATGTATCCACCCACGGTCTGTTCGATCTTGGTAGAGTTGTATGGGTGTTTTCCCGAACGTTTGAC
Source organism: uncultured Sulfurovum sp. (assembly GCA_964496995.1). Taxonomy (GTDB): domain Bacteria; phylum Campylobacterota; class Campylobacteria; order Campylobacterales; family Sulfurovaceae; genus Sulfurovum. Next base: position 2,042 of record CAZCBU010000280.1, on the reverse strand, counting down.
ACGGATGACAAAGGTTTTCCCCTCTATCTCTTTGGTCATCACTTCAGCTACCTGGACTTTTATTTTGTCCAGACTGTCCATGTTGTCAAACTGTAAAGCTTCAAGTACCTGTTCTATCCCTGGTGTGTTCAGCAGTACCTGTCGTACTTCAACCACAACATCTACAGGGGTGACCACTTCAATTTTATCAGAGAACTTTTTGACGTGAATGTCCGGGTTGATCCTCTCTAAAAGTTTCATAAGGTTGTTATAGAGCTGTCCCACCATTTGTCGCTTGGCAGAAGAGCCCTTTACCATGATCTCCGGAAAGAGTTTTAAGATGAATTTTTGTGTTTGAGTTGAAGTTGTTTCCACGACATTAAGCCTTAATAATTAATATCGCAATTATACCCAAAGAACTTTATCGCATGTAGGAATATTTACTACTTTGCGGTACTTTCACTTTTCTCTTCAATACTTACATCATCGGCATAGACTTTCACACCTTCCAAATACCCGGAGATCTCAACTTCTTCATAGACTATACCTTCCGGGACTGCTTCAGAGTGAAGTTGTACTGCACACTGTTTGTAGTTAGGCTCAAAAGATTTTGGGTCAAACTCCGGGATAGTGATATTGTTGATGAGCTGTTCGTTGAAGTGAAAAGGAACAAAGACCGATCCCTCTCCGATGGTCTGGCTCACTTTGACAATGACATCGTCTACTTTTCCACGTGTCCCCGAAAGAGAGATGCGGTCTCCGCTTTTGACTTGAAGCTTTAAGGCATCTTTTGGATTGATGTCTACCCAGGCTTCCGGAGCCAAAGCATCCAAAATTCCGATGGTACCCGTTTTGGTGCGGGTATGGAACTGCTCTACGGTACGTCCGGTGTTAAGGATAAGAGGCAAACCTGCACAGGCCATTTCAGAAAGAGGTTTCCACTCCACTGGCAGCAAGTTTGCTTTTCCGTCTGCAGTGTTGCAGGGCATATCTTCAGAGTAAAGACGTTTGGTGCCTTCCGGCGCTCTTTCATTACAGGGCCACTGGATACCGCCGAGCTGTTCTATCTTCTCGTAAGACATTTCCGAATAGTCACAAAGTTGTCCTTTACTCACACGTTTGATCTCTTCAAAGACATCTCTTGGTGTTTTGAGATCTTTAAAAAGAAGATCGTGTTTATCTTCAAAATAGGTAGAGAATTCTCTAACGATGTCCAGGTCTGCTTTACTGTCTCCCAAGGGTTCAACAGCTTTTTTTGCATAGTTGCAGCGTCTCTCGGAATTGGTATAGCATCCTTCTTTTTCAGACCAGGTCGCAGCTGCAAAAACAACATCTGCGATCTCTGCAGTGTCGGACATAAAGGCATCCTGTACTACAAGAATATCAAGTTTTTTCAGTGCTTTGCGCAGGGCATTCTGGTCAGGAAAACTTACCAGTGGGTTGGTTGCAACGACCCAAAGTGCTTTGATCTCACCGCGGTTAATAGCATCAATGATCTGCGGGTAGGCATAACCGCGTTTGGTCGGTACAAGATCCACAGGGACATTCACAATGTCAGCAAAAGCCTGTCTGTCTGTGTCTGAAGCATAGTTTCTGTATCCCGGAATAGATGAAGTAAATCCAAATTCACGTGTTCCCATGGCATTACACTGTCCTGTAATGGACATCGGGGATGCACCTTCTCGTCCGACATTTCCGGTGATAAGGGCAAGGTTGCAGATGGCAGAGACAGTATCTGTTCCGATGGAACTCTGGTTGACCCCCATGGTCCATGCAGACATCACAGCATCGGCTGTAGCGTAGATCTTTGCCAAATTATAGAGTTCTTTTACATCTATGCCTGTGATGACCGAGACTTCCTGAGGAGGGTAGTTGGCTAAAATATGCTTTTTGAACTCTTTGTATCCGTTCGTACGTTCTCTGATGAACTTCTCATTCTCCCAGCCCTGTTCAAAGATGATGTAGCAAAGTCCATTGATAAGGGCAAGGTCGGAGCGTGGCTTCAGCGGTACAAAAATGTCTGCCATCTGTGCGGTTTTGGATTTACGGGGATCTACGACGAT
>CAZCBU010000279.1:0-2618 GCA_964496995.1 uncultured Sulfurovum sp. | reverse complement strand
AACTCTACCAGCTCTTTATCCTCAAGATTGCGATAACTTTCACTGACGTTTTTCCAGGTATCGACAACTTTTTCAATATCTTCATTTGAAAACTGTGTCAAAAGAGAAAAATCCTCTTTGTCCTTTTTGTAGCGGTTCAGTATATCGGCTGCAATAGCAAAAAGATAATAACCGATCTGTTTGCCCTCACCATTGTACATCGGTTCGGAAAGAAAGAGAGTCTTATTCTCGTAAATATACTCCTTAGATTGCAATCCTGTCAATCCTATCTTTTCAAGCTGCTCCAGAAGTTGACGATTGTAATTTTGATTGGATACGATATATCTACCTATTCTTGGAAAATCTCGCATAAGTACTGCTTTTTCAAGATACTTCTCATCCATCAGCACAAAAAGCTCTATACCTCTTTTTTGTAGTTTGGCGACAAATTCATCCAATAGCATAATTACCTCCAAGTATCCAAGAAGATTCTTTCCGCTCCAGATAGGTACTGTCGCCTTAAAGGTAAGCAGCCGTCCCGTCTCCACTCCAACTTTGGGTTCTCTTTTTTTCTTTAATACATTTAGATCATCACGAAACCACCAGATCGGCATCCCCTCAAAACCTTCATCCCAACTACGGGCAAAGATAAAAAAATCCGGTGTTATGATCTGAATACGCAAGGATTTGAGATGCGTATACTTTTTAAACCGCTTGGTAATATTACTCAGGATTTCATATCCTTTTGTTTCATCATCAAGCAAAAGTGCATTTTTCAACTCACCATCCTCTGAAAGTGCCATAGAAAAAGAGAGCAGGTTAACCAATTCATAATCAAGTCCTTTCCGAAAATTTTCCACAATATGGTCACTGAGATTTATAAGTTTATCACTATTGGCATACTTGACCCAGAAAAAAAGTGACACGAACAGAATGAACAAGATCAAGAAGGTCATTACCCGTAAGATACGTTCATATTTGTAGAAAGTAGATTGGCCATTCGATTTCATCAATACGGTTCTTCCTTTAGCATATAACTATTACTATATTTTACATTTTTTTTATTTTAATATGTTAAGCTTAGTCAAATTTATATAAAGTGGGTTTACCATGAAATTTTTCTATCTTCTTTTCGTATGTCTGACATTTCTATATGCGGAGAACACCGGTGCCAAAGTTGTGTATGATCTTACAACAAAGAATCTATCTGTCTTTGAGCGCAAAATACTCAAAGCCATTGTGGCAAACAAAAGCTACTATGAGGGAAAGCTTCAGGAGCTTGAGGTGGCTGTAGTCATTCATGGTGGTGCATATCGTTACTTTACCAAGGAACCTTCCCAAACCGAATACAAAAAAGACAAAGCACTCCTTGCCTCATATAACGACCTTAAAAAACGTATCAAGTCAATGCATAATACCTATGATGTAGCATTTTTCATATGTGAAGCAGGAATGTCAAAACATGGACTTACAGCCAAAGATATTGTAGATTACGTTACAATTATCCCCAATTCAGCTATTGGCCTCATAGACAAACAGAATGAGGGATATGCTTATATTCCAGTCAAATAGTAAAGGATAAACTATGCCAAACCTGTCAAGAAGAGCTTTTTTCAAGGGGGCAGCAGTACTGAGTGCAATGCCCTTGATGGCAACAGAGAAACGGAGACTCCAAACTCTCAAACTCATACATATTACCGATGCCCATATGGACCTTGGGAATCCAGAAAGTGTAGAAGCGCTTAAAATGGCTGTCACCTATATCAATACCCACTATACAGACCTTGACTGTGTCCTCTTTGGCGGTGACAATTTCAACAACAATATGCCTAGAGATAAAGATGCCCTTATTTACAAAGAGATCACCAAACAGCTTCACTGCCCAGCCTATCATGTCCGTGGTAACAAAGAGTCCTCTCCGGTCAATGACCCACACATCGGCCTTGAAGCATTCAAACAGCTTTTTCTCTCTGATAAAGCACTACATGTTGAAGGCAAAGACTGGGCTGTAGAAAAAAAAGGATACTTGATCCTTGGACTTGACAGTTGTATCGAAAATGCCAATAATGGACGTTATACCAATGAAACAATCGGTTTTGCTAAAAAGATGCTTGCCAAAGGCAAACCTACGATTATCCTGAATCACCATCCTTATACAAACTACTGGTGTGGTACAGATAACAAAGATATACATAAATATGTACTTGGAAACGCACAGGAGGTGATTGATACACTTTTTGAATCACCCAACCTTATCGCAACACTCTCTGGTCATAAACATATTGATAATATCAAACTGGTCAAACGAGTCAAGGTCATTACCACAAGAGGATTCGTCCGTCCTCTTGATCTCGATGAGTACCCCATGCGCTACCTTGAACTTACAGGAAATGAGCTTAGTGAAAAACTGATCTATACTGTAGAAACTTGATCTTATTAGGGATTAATTAATCTAATCTATTTATAATAGATCAAAAAGGAAAATTTATGATCAATATCCTTATGATCGAAGATGATCCGGAATTTGCAGAGCTTCTCAGTGAGTACCTCGCTCAGTTCGATATCAAAGTCACCAACTATGAAGACCCGTTTCTGGGACTGAGTGCCGGTGTCAAGAAGTTCGATCTGGTGATCCTTGA
>CAZCBU010000278.1:0-4518 GCA_964496995.1 uncultured Sulfurovum sp. | reverse complement strand
AGTGTAATATGCGCTGTGCATATTGCTACAATAAAGATATCGTATTTGGAGAGGGGAAGATAAGCCAGGAGGAGGCATTGGATTTTTTGGAGAGTAGGGTAGGACTGCTTGAAGCAGTGGTACTCTCAGGCGGAGAAGCTACACTTTATGATGACCTGGTTGAATTTTGTCAAAAGATCAAGCAGCTAAAATTCAAGTTCAAGCTCGATACCAATGGTGTCAATTTTGACAGGATTCATGCTTTGGTAGAGAATGATCTTGTTGATTATATCGCACTTGATTACAAAGCCCCCAAAGAGAAATATTTTGAGATAACGAAAGATAAACATTTTGACATTTTTTCCAAGACACTCAATTTTTTGATCCAAAAGCAGTTTCCTTTTGAAGTGAGGACAACGGTGCATAGTGATCTGTTAAGAGTGGAGGAGATCAACAGGATCATTAAAGATCTGCTCAAAAGAGGGTACAGCGGCACGTATTATCTGCAACCCTTTGTCTTTACTGAGCATACGATCGGAAGGGTTAAAGAAGAAAAAAACCCTTTTGATACCGCACGGCTTTCTAAAGAGTTGGACGTGGTTTGGAGAGTGTAGAAAGTTATTTCCCTGTATGGTATTGATAATTGCCAGGACAGGTTGATACTTATCAATACAATCAATTTTGATTTTAACTATACTTGCTGTATGAATAATGCGCAAAGAACAGTATTGGTCACCGGCAGCAGCAGCGGAATGGGAAGAGCTACGGTCCTTGCCCTGGTAAAAAGAGGTTTTACTGTCTATGCCGCCTCCCGAACGCCGGAAAAGCTTTTTGATATTCAATCAGAGCATTTGCGTCCTGTCCATATGGATATCACCGATATGCAGAGTATAAGTGAGACGATCGGTTTTATAGAACAGATAGATGTACTGGTGAACAATGCAGGGTATGGTCTGGTCTCTACAGTCGAGGATGTCACAGAAAAAGAGATGTTCGATCAGTTCAATGTCAATGTCTTTGGTATCTTGCGTGTGTGTAAAGCAGTCATTCCGAAGATGCGAAAGCAGGAGTCAGGGGTCATCATCAACATAAGCTCTTTTCTTGGAAAGATCGGTCTGCCGCTGTTCACTTTTTACAATGCAAGCAAATATGCCGTTGAGGGGATCACCGATTCACTGCGTTATGAGTTGAAAGATTTCAATATACGTGTACACGCCATCATGCCCGGTTTTTTCGATACGAATTTTGCACGGGATAATTTGGTTACCAATACCAAAACCTTTGAAGAGGACTCTGCCTATGCTGAAATGGTCTCAACACTTGCACCGACTATTGTTGAGCAGATCAATGAGGGGAACAGTACCGAAGAGGTTTCGGAAATGATCCTGGAGATCATAGAAAATGTAGATTTTCCTGCGCGGAAAACAGCAGGAGACAAAGCCAAAAAATTCATTCCAATGAAAAAAGAGTTGAGCGATGAAGATTTTGAACGCAGGGTAAGAGCCTATTATGATCTTTAAAAAGAACAGGTAGATGGAGAGTTTCTTTTTTAACATTACGGAGCGACGCTACAAAGTTACAGAACTTTTTAGAAATAAAAAGGCATTGATGCAAAGAGTGGATATTTCCAACGGTATTGTCTTTATTGAGAGCAGATCATATGCAAAAAAAGAAGCATTGAGGCTTAAGAATCTGGACAGAATGGTGATGATCGTGATGGTCAAAGAGGGAGAACTTGTCATAGAAGACCATCTTACAGACCGAAAAGAACATATCAAAGAGGGGAGTGTTGCCATTTTCTGCTCTTCAAGGCAGGATCTCTCTTTCCATATGACAGAGTATGAAAAGTCAAATATTTTTGTCCTTTTTATTGCAGACTTTTTTTTGAAACGGTATTTGAGCGGAAACACACAGGAACCCCTTGACTTTCTTTATGGAAAAATACAGCAGGATCTCTCTTTGGAGTGTGTCAATACTTTACCTATAGATGCGTTAACGCTTTACAGTGTCGAGAAGATATTGAATATCACACAGAATGATACAATGCAGAGTATACGTGCCGAACATCGTGTGATAGAGTTCATGATATATCGTTTTTCACTGCTTGATATTTTTGATGAGGTCAGTGATGAAGAGTTGAATCTGGCTTCCAAGGCAAAGTCTGTACTGTTGAGCGACTTCATCGATCCGCCTACAGTGGAAGCGTTGGCACATCTTTGTGCTACCAATACTTCCAAACTTAAAACAGTGTTTAAAAAAGTCTATAAGACCACTATACATGCTTATGTGCAAAAACTGCGGCTGGAAGAGGCAAATCTGTTGTTAAAAGAAGAAGACCTTACGATAGGAGAGATAGCCAAAAGGGTAGGGTACAGACACCAGGGACATTTTTCAAAACTTTTCTTTGCGAGTTATGGTGTGTACCCTAAAGAGTTGATCAAAGGATGACCCAGGTTATTTCTTTTTCTTGATCATCCATTTTTTGAAAGGCTGCAGAGAGCTAATGTAGTCAGCGACATCTTTAAATTCCTGATCCTCCAAAGGAAGTGTCGGCATGGCATTGGCAGAATAACCAAATGCTTTTGCCAGGCTGTACGGATCTTTGGCGTAGTATTCTATCTCTTCTTTTGTCCTTGTATATGAGACCATATTGAAATCCGGTCCCATTCCGTTTCCGCCATTGATCGTATGACAAATGGCACAGTTGGCAGCATAAACAGCTTTCCCTTTTTCTACATCTGCAAAAAGTGATGTTCCCAGTAAAAATATAAGTGATAATGTTTTTTTCATAATAAACCTTTTTATTTTGTTTAAATAAGACAAAAATACTCCTATTTAAAAACTTATGAGAAATATAACTCAAGAGAATGCATAAAAAATTGATCTATATCAAGAATAAGACAAAAATACTCTTATTTAAACGATTTTTATAAAAAAAAACCTTTTTGTGCTAAAAGAAAATTCTTTTTGTGCTAAAAGTGTCTTGATTCTTCGTCTCTCTTACTATATACTGAACTTATCAAAATTATAAAAATTGATAGAAAGGATAGTAAATGTCAAAAGTAGTTTTAATTACCGGAGCGAGTTCAGGTATGGGAAAAAGAACATCGGAATTTCTTGCAAAGAATGGGTATATAGTCTATGCAGGGAGCAGAAAAGCAGAAAGCTTAAAGGCCAAAGACAATCTGAATCCTGTCTATCTGGATGTTACTGACACAGAGTCCATTCAGAAGGCAGTTGAAACCATCATCAAAAATGAAGGGAAGATCGATGTACTGGTCAACAATGCAGGGTATGGTCTGCTCTCAACGGTCGAAGATGGTACAGATGAAGAGATGTTCGAACAATTCAATGTCAATGTCTTCGGACTGCTCAAAGTGACAAGAGCAGTGCTGCCCCATATGAGAGAAGCAAAGTCCGGTGTGATCATTAACATCTCTTCGTTTCTGGGTAAAATAGGTTTGCCTCTTCTGGCACATTACAATGCGAGTAAATACGCAGTAGAAGGCATTGTAGACTCTTTACGTTTTGAAACTTTACCCTATAATGTCAGAGTACACTCTATTCAATCAGGACTTTTTGCTACGAACTTTGTCAAAGAGGGATTGGTTGTCAATGCCGAAACAACTGCTGAAGAGTCACCTTATAAAGCGTTGGTTGATTATTTTGTACCTATTGTTGCAGCCGCTATCAATGACGGCCCAGATCCGCAACCAATAGCAGATGCAGTAAAAATGATCATTGAGAATGAAGATGCAGATATCTTTGTACCTGTAGGGGCTGAGGCAGAGACCTTTGTGCCACTGAGAAAAGAGTTAAGTGACAAAGCATTTGAACAGAAAGTAAAAGAGACTTTCGGTATCTAAATAAAGGATCCATCATGAAAAAGTTAATACATCCGGTCACAATTACCTTTGTTGTTGTGGCAATTATTATATCGCTGCCATTTTTTATAAAAAAATCAACCCCGGTACTGACAGATGCACAGTTGAGGGACCGAGCACTCTCTACAACGTTTAAATCGATCCCTGCCAAGTATGAGGATCTGTTGAAAGTAGTGGACAATCCGGAAAATCCGCTTAGCAAAGAGAAGATCGCTTTAGGAAAAGAACTTTTTAACGATACGCTGCTGTCAGATGATAAAACGGTCTCATGTGCTTCCTGTCACAACCTTTCTGAAGGAGGGGACGATAATCTGCCTACAGCCATAGGGGTCAGGGGACAACCCAACCCTTCTCACTTGAATTCACCGACCGTACTCAATGCTGCATTGGCAAAAGCACAGTTCTGGGATGGCCGTGCCAAGGATGTAGAAGAACAGGCCGGCGGTCCGATACAGGCACCGTTCGAGATGCATATGACCCCTCAGGAGGTTGAAAACAGACTCAATGCCAGTCCTGAGTATTTGACAAAATTCAAGCAAGTCTTTAATGAAAACAATATTACCTTTGAACAGGTACGCAAAGCCATCGGGGCCTACGAGCGTACACTGCTTACCCGAGGTGCGTATGATAGATTTTTGGAAGGGGATGACAATGC
>CAZCBU010000277.1:0-9447 GCA_964496995.1 uncultured Sulfurovum sp. | reverse complement strand
CATCAGTATGAAGTCATGGCAAGAGAATGGGAGCTTTTTAACACAAATGTGGCAAGAAATGAAAAGTTGGCTGCAGATATTGCGCTCTTTAGAAAACAGTTCATTGTTGCATCACTTCAGGAAAAATTTCAGATACTGCTTGAATCAGATAAGATCAAAAATATTGGATTTGTTGTGAAGTTCTACACTACACTGCTGTGGTATGGTTTCCTTCGTCCAAGAGATGCCTTGAAGGAGATCATTAAATATTCGGCTTACGATAGGATCGAAGCAAGTGATCTCTTTTATTATGAGCTTTCCTCTTACAGGTTTCTCATTCTTGAACATTGTGAATCGATCGATGATTGCAGGAAGCCGTTGGAGGAACGTGAGTCTGATCCTGTTAAAATAGAACATTACAGGAATTATCACAGGCAAAATATGATCCAGTTGCTTTTTCGTATTAGAAAATATGAATCTGTCTATAAGTTCCAAAAAGCAAGACACTATTTTGAACAGTTGACGCAGAGCAGTTTCAAGATGGATCATTTCAGTGGTACTTTGCGTAAAGAGAATGAATAAGTAGAAGGTCTTAGCCTATTAATTCCGAACAGAGATCAAAGCGGTTATGCGTCATCAAGTGTACTTTCCCATGTTCCTTCATAATATCATCAAAGATACGTTTGGAAAGGGCAAATCCAACTTCCTGCTCTTTTACTTCTCCGTCCATCGCTGCAAGATTCATTTCATCAATAATGTCTTTGGGTACAGAGATACCGGGGACTTTGTCATCAATGAAGTTTGCAGTCCTGGCTCTTACGATAGGGAATTGCCCCAAGACCAAATGAGCCTCTTTTGCTGTTTCTCTGACAGACAACTCTTTCGCTTCTTCAAAAAGTGCCAAAAGTTCTTTGGCATTTTCCAGATCATAGACCGGTTGGGTAATGATGGCACGTGCACCGTAATTAAGTTTTTTCACCATACGTTTTTGCAGGTTTCTCATGTCTTTTGCAGTGGCATTGGTGACAGCAAAAGGGTAGATGGGTTTTGGAGCAGGTTTAAGTGCTTTGTTTGAGTAATCTACACCATTGTTCAAGTGGTAGATGATGCTTAAAAGCAGGGTGGAATCACGTTCAAGTACACCTTTGACCTCCGGCTGGTCTGAAAACTTTGCTGGATCACCTGTGAGTGCCAAAATACAGCGAAGATCAAAGTCATTGGCCCCAAGAAGGGTAGACTGCAGGGAGAGTTTGTTTTTGTCTCTCATACTCATGGTGGCAATGACAGGTTTGTTGAAGGTCTGTTGCACTTTAATGGCAGAAAGGACTCCGGACATTTTCAGCTTTGCAAGGGGATTGTCGGTACAGGAGAAACCGGTGACCTTTTCATGCAGGTTGTATTTTTTGATATTTTCAATAATACCGTCTATGGAAGCACCGTGAGGCGGGTTGATCTCAACGGTAATGAATTTTTTATCATTGCAAAGGATGTCACAGAATTTCTCAAACATATTTAACTCTTAATAATTGTATTTTAATTGGATATAATTCTACCCAAATAATACATAGAGGTATATGTAATGACTAAACTAGCCGTATTTGATTTTGATTCGACACTGATGGATGGAGAGACCATTGATTTTTTAGCTGCACCGCTTGGTCTGGAAGATCAGGTCGCTGCTATTACGGAACGTGCTATGGCAGGTGAACTGGATTTTTTCAAATCACTTGTATCCAGAGTAGCACTTTTGGAAGGTTTGGAGAAATCAAAAGTAGATTCGATCTGTGCCGATCTGCCTATGATGCCTGGTGCAGAAGAAGTGGTTGCTGGGCTTAAAGAGAAAGGCTATACGGTAGTCTGTTTCTCGGGAGGTTTCAGAAATGCGACAAAACCTGCCTGTGATAGATTGGGGATAGATGCAGATTTTTCAAACTTTCTGCATGATGAAAATGGCATACTTACCGGTAGAGTAGGTGGAGAGATGATGTACTCCGATGCCAAAGGTGACATGATCGTCCGCATGCAGAGACTTTTAGGAATAGGGCGTGAAGACACACTTGTGGTAGGCGATGGTGCCAATGACCTGAGTATGTTCGCGCATGCCGATACAAGAGTGGCATTTTGTGGTAAACCTGTCTTAAAAGAGGCTGCGACACATTGTGTGGATGTGAAAGACCTGCGCGAAATCTTAAAAATCGTGTAACTTTAACCATGTCAAATATTAAATCTCTGTTGAAACTGTTTGGCAAGCTCAAATTTCAAAATGGAAACCTATGAAAAAACAATGCAGTATCAAAGGCATTGTAGAGGATCTGCTAAAACATAGAAAAGAACTAATATTCGGAAATATCATAGCAGTTCTTGCTACGCTGCTGGTTGTTGTGATCCCGCTTTTTATTCCTATTATCGTTGATGAACTACTATTAAAGAAAGACCATGGATTCATTACTTTTATCTCAACCTATATCTTTACTTCCGATACCAAAGGATATGTTCTTTTTATTTTAGTAGTTATCCTCTTTTTACGGGTATTGAGTAGTTTTCTCTCTATACTGCAAACAAAAATATTTGTCTCCATATCAAAAAATATTACTTATAAGATGCGTGTAGACCTACTACGCCATTTGAAATTTGTGTCACTGAAAGAGTACGAGATGATGCGGGTAGGGGCGGTGACTTCCAAACTGGTGACCGATGTAGAGACGATAGACGGTTTTGTCTCTTCGACCATTTCCAAACTTATTGTTGCCGTGTTGATCTTGATCTTTTCTGCCATCGTGTTGTTATGGATAAACTGGCAACTGGCACTCTTCATTTTGATCACCAATCCGATCGTAGTACTTTTTACAGTGAAACTTTCACGAAACATCGGTAAGCTCAAAAAAGAGGAAAATAAAGCCATTGAACTCTTTCAGTCTGCATTGACCGAAACACTGGAACTGTTTCATCAGATACGTGCAGCCAATAAAGAAGAATATTTTTTTGGAGAGAGTGAAAAAAAGGCTCAGGCTCTGAAGGAACATTCCATTAATTATGGTTATAAAAGTGATGCGGCTATTAAGCTCTCTTATCTGGTTTTCCTGTCTGGTTACGAGATATTCAGAGCAGTAAGTATTTTGGCTGTGGCATACAGTGACCTGTCGGTCGGTTTGATGTTGGCAGTATTTTCTTATCTTTGGGTGATGGTCTCTCCTACACAGGATATTATCAACTTTCAGTATGTACTTGCTACAGCCAAAGCGGCATGTAAACGTATCAACTCTGTCTTTGAGATGGAACAGGAACCGCAGGTAAAAGAAATAGAAGATCCTTTTAAAAACAGACACAGTATTGGATTGGAAGTTATTGATCTCTCCTTTGAATACTTGAAAGATAAGCAAATATTAGAAAATATTAATATGCAGATAAAAGAGGGTTCAAAAGTCGCTATAGTCGGTGCCAGCGGCTCCGGTAAGACAACACTTGCGAATATACTGGTAGGTTTTTATCCTTTGGATACAGGTGAGATACGGTATGCAGGCGTTTCGAACAAAGTCTTAAAACTTTCTACAATAAGAGAAAATATCCATCTAATCTTGCAACATCCTAAACTCTTTAATGATACAATGTTATTTAACCTGACGCTTGGTAATGAGTACAGTGAGACAAAGGTGCAAAATGCACTGCATATCGCACAACTCGATGAAGTTATAGCGCGTTTGGATAATGGTCTTGATACCCTGGTAGGGAAAGATGGTATCAAGTTGAGTGGAGGACAGCGACAGCGTGTTGCTATTGCAAGAATGGTACTGAGTGATCCTAAAGTAGTTATCTTTGATGAATCTACATCAGCACTTGATGTACATACAGAAGCAAAACTTTTTGAAGCACTGCACAGTTTTATGGAAGATAAAACAGTGATCACCATTGCACACAGGTTAAGTACCATTAAAAGTGCAGAGTTCATCTATGTACTTGAAGATGGAAAAGTTGTTGACAGCGGAACTCCACAAGCGCTGTTGACCAAAGATGAGAGCTATTTCAGCTCTATGATTTAAGGAATCAATTTGGATATTATTCAAGCGATAATCATTGGTATTATCGAAGGTTTTACAGAGTTTTTGCCTATCTCTTCAACTGGGCATATGATCGTTGCATCGAAGTTTCTCGGTATCGAAGAGTCTGCGCTTGTCAAAGCATATGAAGTCATCATCCAATTTGCAGCTATATTGGCTGTAATGCTTATCTACCGTGAAAAGATCACTTTTAAAAAAGTGGATCTCTGGATAAAACTTTTTGTTGCATTTCTCCCTCTTGCCATTGTCGGCTTCATATTCAAAGATGTCATCAAAACCCTTTTCAATGTTCAGACCGTTGCATGGATGTTTATTGTCGGCGGTATCATTTTTCTTATTTTGGAATATTTTTATGAAGAGAAAGAATATCATATCAATGATGTTGAAAAGGTGAGTTTTAGACAAGCACTTTGGGTCGGGTTTGCACAGATCTTCTCTCTGGTTCCTGGAACCAGTAGGGCAGGAGCGACCATAGTTGGCGGGCTTTTGGCTCATATGGACAGAAAAACATCTGCAGAATTCTCTTTCTTGCTTGCTATTCCTGTTATGGTAGCAGTAAGTGGTTACGATCTGTTGAAGCATTATCAGGATTTTGCTGATGCGAACTGGAGTGCTTTTGTGATCGGTTTTATTGTAGCATTTGCAGTGGCCTACGCAACGATCAAGCTTTTTTTAGCCTTCATTCAGCGCTTTACCTTTGTGGCATTCGGTATCTACCGGATCATATTCGGGGTTATTTTGTTGATGATAGTGTGATTGTTTCAACTTCCGTAGGGTCGGTTTACCGACCAGTAAGATGCAACCGTAACTAATAAAATGGTCGGTAAACCGACCCTACCTTGAATTTATAGAATTTCTTCCGGGAGATTCTTTTAAGTTCAAAAACAATTTTTTGGACATTTATATATGAAGGCATACTATGAAATTTAGTGAATTTAATTTTCATCGCGATTTAGCAAAAGGGGTGAAGATAGCAGGCTTTAAGGAGCCGAGTCCTATTCAGGAGATGGCTATACCGATCATTACAAATGGTAGTGATATGGTAGGTCAGGCGCATACCGGAACAGGAAAGACAGCAGCATTCGGACTGCCGATGATGGACAAACTTGCCAAGGGTGAGATAGAACGTGCTTTGGTCATTACACCAACAAGAGAATTGGCAACGCAGGTGGCAGATGAACTTTACCACCTGGGTCGCTTTGCAGGTATCAGAACACTGACCGTGTACGGCGGTGTAGGATACGGTCGTCAGATCGCATTGATCCATAAAGGAGTACAGATCGTCGTGGCAACTCCGGGACGATTGAAAGACCTCTATAAAAAAGGGAAGATCGATGTCTTTAACCCGGAGATCGTGATCCTGGATGAGGCAGATGAAATGTTGGATATGGGCTTCCTTGAAGAGATCAAAGAGATCTTCGAGTATATTCCTCAGAACAGGCAGACCTTATTATTTTCTGCAACGATGCCTGAGCCTATTAAAGAACTTGCTTCTGATATTCTGTATGAACCTGAATTCATCTCTGTGGTGGGAGATGAAGAGACAACGAACAATGTGATCGATCAGCGTTATTATGTGATCAATGAGTCTCAGAGAGATGAGGCGGTAGTCAAGCTTTTGGAGACGGAAGATACCAATAAATGTATCATCTTCTGTCGTATGAAAAGAGAAGTGGACAGACTGACAGAGCATTTACTGGCACTTGGATTCAATGCATCGGGTCTGCATGGTGATCTGGAACAGATGGACAGAGAAACGATCATTAAAGCATACAGAAGAGGGCAGACAAAGATCATGGTAGCCACAGATGTTGCAGCACGTGGTTTGGATGTCAAAGATGTTACACACGTCTTTAATTATCATATTCCTTTTGATCCGCAGTCTTATGTACATCGTATCGGTCGTACAGGCCGTGCCGGTAAAAGCGGACAGGCGATCACACTTGTGACCACTGAAGAGTTCCGTGAACTGCAGCGTATCCAGAAAGAGGTCGGTGCAGAGATGCGTCTGGCCACGATCCAGGGTGGTGATGATATTGATGATTCAGGTCTTGAATACCTGGCTGATCAGATCAGGGATATGCCTATTCACCGTGAGGCAGCCAGACTTATTGAGTATATGGGTGAAATGGATAAAGAGATACTTTTGGAAAAGATCATTTCATGTTTTATTGAGAAAGAGGAACATAATGTCGGTTCCCAAATTGGATTTGACCAGAATACGGTTGATAATATGATGCAGAGTTACATTGGGGAACAAAAAGCTACCCGAAATAACAATCGCAGAAAAAAGAGAAGATAATTTAGTCTTTTTATCTAATAGAAAGCTAAACTGTTTTAAAATTTGTAAACTAAATGATAAGGTGTTCAAATGGAATATAGTTTGGTAGGCGAGAGCCTTAAATTCATGGTTTTGGGGATGTTGATCGTCTTCGTGTTCCTCGCTGTACTGGTTGAAGTGATGAAGCTTCAGGCTAAGATCATCGGAAAATACTTCAAAGAAGAAGCACCTGCAGTTACTGCTCCGACTACAAATGACAGTGAAGAGGAAGCTCGCCGTGTTGCAGCTATTGTTGCCGCTGTCACAGACTTTTGTAATAAAAAATCATGAAAACAATCATAAACAAGGTACTTTAAATGGCTAAAAAATATATTGATGTAATGGACACAACTTTCAGAGACGGATTTCAGTCTGTTTTTGGCGGTCGCGTACTTATGGATGATTTTTTCCCTGCAGTTGAAGCAGCGAAAAATGCAGGAATAACACACTTCGAATTTGGTGGCGGAGCAAGATTCCAGTCACTCTACTTTTACCTTCAGGAAGATGCATTCAAAATGATGGACGGTTTCAGAGAGATCGTCGGCCCGGATGCAAACCTTCAAGTCCTTTCACGTGGTATCAATACGGTAATGCTTGACACAGGAAGCCGTGAGATGATCGATCTTTTTGCCAAAATGTTTGCAAAGCACGGTACGACAACAGTAAGGAACTTTGATGCATTGAATGATGTGAATAACCTTGATTTTTCTGCACAGTGTATCAAAAAACACGGTATGAATCATGAAGTCGTGGTAACCATGATGGATCTTCCTCCCGGATGTAAAGGTGCACATGATGTGGCTTTTTATGAAAAAACGCTGAGAAACATTTTAGATTCAGGTATCGAATATGATTCGGTTTGTTTCAAAGATGCTTCAGGAACAGCGAACCCGCACAAAGTCTATGAGACGATAGCCATGGCAAGAAAACTGCTTGGTGACTCTGTACACTTGAGACTGCATACGCATGAGACAGCAGGTGTTTCTGTTGCGTCTTACCTTGCAGCGCTTGAAGCAGGGGCCAACGGTATCGATATGGCGGCATCACCGGTTTCCGGTGGTACAGCTCAGCCGGATATCCTTACAATGCTTCATGCGACCAAAGGAACCAACTACAATCTTGGTGATCTTAAACTGGACAAAGTACTTAAATACGAAGAGAGACTCAAAGAGTGTCTTGCAGAATATATGATCCCGCCTGAAGCAACACAGGTTTCACCGCTTATTCCATTTTCACCAATGCCTGGCGGTGCACTCACTGCCAATACGCAAATGATGAGAGATTCAGGTGACCTTGAGAAATTTGATGAAGTGATCGCAGCAATGAAAGAGGTTGTTGAACGCGGTGGATACGGTACTTCTGTAACACCTGTAAGTCAGTTCTACTGGCAGCAGGCCTATGCCAATGTTATGTTCGGTCCATGGAAACAGATCGCTCCTGGTTACGGACGTATGGTATTGGGTTACTTTGGTAAGACACCGGTACCTGCAGATGATGAGATCATCAAGCTTGCAGCTGAAAAATTGAAATTGGATCCTACAACAGAAAATCCTCTGGATATTGCAGATAGAGATGAAACTAAATCGATCGCTCACTGGACAAAAGTGCTTGAGGATGAAGGTCTTGAAGCAACAGATGAAAATATTTTCATTGCAGGTGCATGTGATCAAAAAGGTATTGCGTTCTTGAAGGGTGAAGGCCCTCTCATGGTAAGAAAAGGTAAAAACAACAATAACAGTGGAGAAGCAGAAATGGCAGGAAATTATACAGTAGTAGTAGATGGTAAACAGTACAGTGTTCAGGTAGCAGAGGGTGAAGGAGATATCCAGATCGCTCCTGCAGCAGCAGCTTCGGCTCCGGCAGCAGCGGCGGCTCCGGCAGCAGGTGGAGTAGGTAGTGAAGAGATCCTTTCTCAGACACCGGGTAACGTTTGGAAGATCCTTAAGAATCCGGGAGATACTGTAGCTGAAGGCGATATCATTATGATCCTTGAAGCAATGAAAATGGAGATCGATATTGCTGCACCTAAAGCAGGTAAAATTGTTTCAATCAATGTCAATGTCAATGATGCAGTTGCGGATGCACAACTTTTAGCCACAATGGAGTAATCATGAAGATCAAACATCTTTTACTTTCGCTGCTTTTTGCATTTGCTTTTTTTACAAATGCAGCAACAGCGAGTGAACATGCAGCAGCTACTGCTGCACCAATGACGCAAGAAGAGTTGATCGCACAGGAAAAGGCAAATTATCATCCTAAATCTGTAACAGAATTGATCGTCTCTTTCTTTCATACTACGGGAATGGATGCGATCATCAACCCTATAGATGGTATGAAGAATGCACATGGTGTGGAGATCTCTACTTTTGCACAAAGCTGGGGACGTGTGATCATGTTCCTCATTATCTTCGTTCTTTTCTATCTGGCGATCGGAAAAGGCTTTGAACCTCTCCTTCTTTTACCTATTGCTTTTGGTGGACTTCTCGCAAATATCCCTATTGCCGATATGGCAGCACCAGGACATATGCTGGGGATCATTTATGAAATGGGTATTGCCAACGAATTCTTCCCACTGCTGATCTTTATGGGGGTTGGAGCAATGACAGACTTCGGTCCTTTGCTTTCCAACCCTAAGACAGCGCTTCTTGGAGGTGCTGCACAGTTCGGTATTTTTGGTTCACTGGTAGGTGCAGCTGCACTTTCCCAGTATACAGGTATGGTTGACTTTACACTACAGCAGTCCGCAGCCATCTCTATTATCGGTGGGGCTGATGGTCCTACTTCTATCTTTATTGCTTCTGCTTTGGCACCTGAACTTCTTGGAGCTATTGCGGTTGCAGCGTATTCCTATATGGCGTTGGTACCGGTTATCCAACCGCCGATAATGAGAGCTTTGACAAGTAAAGAAGAACGTGTCATCGTAATGAAAACAACAAGAAAAGTACACAGAATGGAAAAACTTATCTTCCCTCTTGTTGTTATTATGATGATCGCACTGATCCTTCCGGATGCGGCACCGCTTATGGGTTCATTTGCCTTTGGTAATTTTGCCAAAGAATCAGGTGTGGTGGACAGATTGTCAAATGAGATGCA
>CAZCBU010000276.1:0-3641 GCA_964496995.1 uncultured Sulfurovum sp. | reverse complement strand
AAGGCTCATAATCCTCTACGAAAAGTAACGTCAGGTCTTTGGTCTTTTTAAAAAGTGTCTGATAATTCACTGCCATTGGTTTCTTCTTTCATCTTTATGCACAAAATAGGCTCCAATACTGAGGCTGAAGAACAACATCATAAGGATGTATATTAAACCAAATATACCACCATTGTCAGAACTCTGTGATGTTGTACAGTCAACCAGGATCGTTACTGTAGCAACATTTGATTCCTTACTGCACTGATCCGATATGAGCTGATAGCTAAAACTGTCTGCCCCATAGTAATCTGCTTGAGGCACATAAGTGTAACTTCCTGTCACAGGATCAAGTGTAAGCTCACCGTGTTTCACATCTTCAAACAGTTCATAGGTGAACGGCCCGGAACATGTCGTATCTGTACCTGGTCCAGGCAACTGCCCGCTATGTGCACTGTAACTGTTAACGGTCAAATGTGAATCCAGCGCATTGATGGCATCTTCCAGAGGGATAGATAGTATCTTAGAGGGTAATATTTTATGAGACTGTAAATACCAATTCCCGTTAGAACCCTTTACCAGCTCATAGTAATAATCCCCTACACGAAGATCAAATTCCAGAGAGAATTCACCATTTGAAGCCCCTTCTACCTCCACGATCAAGATCCCTTCATTGTTCCCAGTTGGAGTTTGTCCTCCCGAACCGTTAACATTGTGAATACTCAGTATTGTCTTACCTGAAGTGTTACCTTTGACCAGCAATACATCCGATACTGAAGTACTTGCATCGTTCAGTACCGTATCCAGAAGGATCCTCCCGTTATCACCATCATAGTTATTTTCAACACTCAATACTGTCTGGGGCAGGTTTCCGTCCTTCTGAAGATCAAGCACAGCACGATTATACAGATTACCATCAATTTTAAGATCATACGATACATTCAGGGAAGCATCATGCTGCAACACTAGTCCATAGGGGAGATCTGTTACAGGATCAGATCCTGTCTCATATCCTACGGTGAGATTATCATCAAGGAATGTGATCTCACTGACATTATCAAAGACAATGGTCTCCCAATTCTGAAGCTGTGACCCATTAAGATCACCGATCCAGCCGTCAAAAACAAGCCGGTCTACAAAACCGTCAGCAATGCTTCTGTCATCTCCGCCACTGAGATTCGTATCAAGAAGCTGAACCGGAGCAGCGATACTGACAACATCCGATCCATGGCCACCGTTGACGACAATGCCGGAAAGATCCCCCGCATTGATAATGATCTCATCATCTCCATGTTGGGCGATCGTCGTTGCATTTGGTTCGGACTCGTACGGTTCATCTCCATAGATACCGCAGGCCACAGGATTTCCCCGGTCATTCGTAAATGTACAGGCATTAAAAAGCATATCATCTTCTACAACGATCCGGTCACTTCCGTGCCCAGCTGTCACACCGTAAGCACTCCCGCCATTTTTAAAGACTATCAGATCATCATCCTTACCGCCTTCAACCGCTCCCGGTCTGGTCGTATAATAATAGTTCGGTTCCCCAAAATCCACATTGTCCAAAATGATCGTATCATTTCCATCATAGGGAGTATAGTCAATATATCCGGGGATGTCGGAAAGAATATCGGAATATCCCGCTGCAATAAAAGAGACACGGCTGTCTTTTATCGTGATCATATCACTGTCATTACCGCCAAGTATCCAACCGTTGCTCACCGAATTCTCGATATAGATCGTATCGTTACCTCTCTGGTCCACCCAGTTAGGATTGGTATCGGCATAGGCATTACTGAAATTTGAATCATAGATCTCAAATCTGTCATCACCCCCAAAACCAAAAACCCAATTAAAAATACTGTCATGTACGATAAAGGTATCACTGCCATCTATCACTGATCCATGATTCGCATCATCCAACCAATATACAGTATTTCCTGTGACCGAATTTAACGCTACTTTATCACTGCCACCATAAAAATACTGCCAAGCTATTATATTCCCGGTACAGGTAAAATTCTGATCCACATTTCCGGTTAATGCTGCAGGAATACATGCTGCATTAATAATAGAAGAAAATAGAATCATATGAAAGATAAAGGACAATAAACGTGTCTTTTTTACACTCATACCCATCTCCTTTGCTTTTATTATTATACTATAAATCTCACTCAAACAGTAAGCCGCATCATGCTATAGTGTCAGCATGAAAAAATTTATTGCTTTGTATTTTTTATTTTTAGCTTTACTTTTCACACTTTTTTATGCCGACACATCTGTAATTTCCAACACCCTCAATCAGGGGCAGACAAAACTGACACTCTATTTTTTAAGTATTTTTCTGGAACCGGGACAACTCAAAGGTATAGATATCTGGATAAATCCACACTATAAGATCATCATTACACAGGCATGTAACGGTATCATCCCCATACTTTTTTTATGGGCTTCCATACTTGCCTACCCTGCAGCAATACGGCATAAACTTATTTGGATGATACTGGGGTATATCACATTTTCGCTGGTCAATATTTTTCGTATTTTACTTGTAGTCCATTTTGTTGAACAAAAAGCCGGTCAAGACAATTTCTACTGGTCACATGATCTTATGGGTAATACTGTTTTACTTATTGTAGGATTGGGGCTTTTTGTAGCTTTTATTAAAACAAAGAAAGCCTATAAATTTTAATGAAAGAATGAAGAAGAAAATAGAAGTTAAAAGAGAGAGATCTCCTCTCTCTTCTTTTAAAAATCGTACGTAATATCTGCTGTAAGCACATTTAAATCTGTATGTTTAGCACCGGCATTTCCAAGAAGATGTTGGAAATCAACCCACATTCCCCAACCTTTTTCCTGGTCACCCTGTCCATCAAATATACGGTCATATTGTCCTTCAGACTGATCATTTCCAAAATCATATTCAAAACCGACACCATAAGCAAAACTATTTTCATCTGTTTGGCTACTGAGTATCCCGTTTGTATAATCCACTTTTGTTTTTCCATAACCCAATAATCCATAGATATTACTCTGTGGTGAAATATGATACTGAGGCTTTACATAGACCCCATAGTGCGTTACCTCTGAAAAAACATCATTACCAAATGTTTTTAATCCTCGTGCTTCCAAACCGATATACTGGTTAAAATCATATCCTGCACGTATTACACCGCCATAACGATGATCTTGTATATCACCGCCTCCACACGGGCAAGGATCTCTGTCTATAAATGTGGCCAAGATCCCTGCACCAACATAAAAGGGTAGAGGATCAATGGGTTCAACAATAGGGGCAATGACTGATTCTGCAGGAGCAATCGCTTTACCTCCTCCTGCGAAAAGTGTGCCTGTCATCGCCAATATCGTTACCAGTGTCATTGTTGTTGTTTTCATTATTTGCTCCTTATACATACTGCTCTTCCTCTTTTCTGACAAAGTAGTATGCTGTCAACAGTGTTATGAGTAACATACCTATCATACCTGCAAAACCAAGAGCATCACCGCCATTTGATTTAATAGGTGCACTATCACAACCACAATTGATTCCCCCATCAAGTCGTAAGTTATTTCCATTTACAGTATTATCGTAATTTTTTCCTATTACTATTGAACTGCTTAATCCATTTTTATCTGTTTTGTTGGTTTCATCATTTTTAGAA
>CAZCBU010000275.1:0-2894 GCA_964496995.1 uncultured Sulfurovum sp. | reverse complement strand
ACCCCGTACGGATTATTATGTAGCCATTATGCTGGCACGTTTTGTTTTCATGGAAAATACGGATGATACCGAATGGCTGGATGAGTTTGCCTCCGAACATGAAGATTTCTATGACTATACAAGAGAACACCGTATCAAAGCCATTTTAGAATATATGGGGACGAATCTGGGACAGATGGGAAGGGTCTTGGAACATTTGCGTGATAAAAAGACAGTCTTTCTTGTCGGTGCAGGGGTACAAAAGTACTCGATCGGCTCCTATGCTTTACAGGCGATCGATGCCTTGGCAGCAACTTTGGGACTTTTTGGCAGAGAAGGCTGTGGTGTGCATTATCTGGGTGATTCAAAAATGGGATTTGAAAACCCTTTTGCAGTCTCTTTGCCAACGGTTCCCAAAGCCACAACAGATTTCTCGGATTTCGATACGGTTTTGATCCAGGGAGGTAACCCTGCAGCTTCCATGCCGAATACTTCCCGTGTGAAAGAAGAACTCGAAGGAGTGGGAAAAGTGATCTATTTCGGTCTTTATGAAAATGAAACATCCCAAATGGCAGACATTATCATTCCTGCAAAGAATTTCTTTGAAAAAGAGGATGTGCGTTTAGGTTATGGACACCACTGCGTGGAGAAAATGAACAAGGTTCTGGAAAGTGATTTCGGGATCAGTGAGTATGACTTCACTAAAAGACTTTTTGATGCTTTTGGTTTTGAAGGCCTGGAAAGTGAAGAGGCATACATAGACAAATGGTTAGGACAGTGTACTATGGAAGGGGAACAGTATTTTTCTCCTGCAAAAGAGATGTTGCCTTATAAAGAAGGCTTTGGTGAGGATGGTGATGATGAGTTTGAATTCATTGAGGATTATGAAGATGATTTCATTAATACCAAGCGCTTTAACAAAGTACGTACCTCCAAAAAAAATACAGTTATAGATGAGAAGTTCTGGCTGCTTTCACCTAAGTCTTCCAAATCCCTCAATACACAATTCTTTAGAGATAACCGTGTACAGATGCATCCGGATGCAGGATATGAAGAAGGGGAAAGCGTACGTGTCAGTTCGGAGTATGGTGCCCATGAATTCACAGTTAAATTGACGGAAGATATCAAACCAAACTGTGTGGTCATTACCAATAATACGATCGGTGTGAATTATCTTACACCGTCTATTTTAAGTGAAGAGGGTGATGGTGCCTGCTATCAGGAAGTCAAAGTAGAGATCGAACGTCTATAGAAGTTGAGAAATAGATTTTCCAGGTACCGGTACTTATTTTTAGTGTAAGATTGCCGTTGTCAGGGATTATTTAGATTTGCTATAATACTATCAATAAAACAGTGGAAAGAAAAAAATGACTTTAGAACAACAAGATAAACAATATGTACTTCAAACCTATGCACGGGATTATACGAATTTTGTAAAAGGTGTAGGTTCAACACTTTATGACGAGAATGGGCGTGACTATATAGACTTTGCTTCCGGGATCGGAGTGAATTCCGTGGGGCACGGGAATGAGAAACTGGTAAATGCGATCTGTGAGCAGGCCAGGAATATTATTCATATCTCCAACCTTCAGGTGATCGAACCTCAGGTGAAACTGGCACAGAAGATCGTAGAGCTTTCAGGGTACGATATGGGGATCTTCTTTGCAAATTCGGGAGCTGAGGCCAATGAGGGTGCCATTAAGATCGCACGTAAGTACGGTGAAACGAAATTTGACAACAAAAAGTATAAAGTGATCACGCTGGAACACTCTTTTCACGGTCGTACCATTACCACGGTAAAAGCCACGGGACAGGAGAGTTTCCATACACCTAATTTTTCTCCCTATCCGGATGGATTCTCTTATGAAAAATCTATTGATGATGTATATAATGCCATAGATAACGAAACGGTTGCCGTTCTGATAGAGCTTGTGCAGGGAGAGGGTGGTGTACAGCCTTTTGAAAAAAAGGAGATACAGAAACTTGCAGGCCATTTGAAAAGTGAAGGTATTTTGCTGATCGTAGATGAGGTACAGACAGGTGTTTACCGTACCGGTGAATTCCTGGCTTCCAATTTGTATGAAATAGAGCCGGATATTGTTACACTTGCCAAAGGCCTGGGTGGAGGTGTACCTATCGGTGCAGTGATGACGAAACATAAAGAGATCTTGTCTGCCGGTGATCACGGGAGTACTTTCGGAGGGAATTATCTGAGTACCTCTGCCGGTCTGGCTGTGCTGGATATACTCTCTGAAATGTATGAGAACGGTGCAGTAGATGAAACACTGGTTTATTTTGCGGAAAAACTGAGAATGGTCGCAGAGAAATATGAAAATCTTTTTGAAAAAGAGGTGGGGCTTGGGTTGATGCGCGGACTGCGTGCAAAAAGTGCAGAGATCCAGGCTGCTGTGTTGAAAAATGCATTGAAAGAAGGATTGATCGTGTTAAAGGCAGGACGTAATACGGTACGTTTCCTGCCAAGTATTACCATCAGTAAAAATGAAATAGATGAAGGGTTCAAACGTTTTGAAACGGCTATTTCTACTTTGTAGTCTACTGGGTACTACACTTTTTGCAGATGAATTGAATGATATTCTTTCGACCAACAAAGAGTTGCTCTTTGATTATGACCTCAAAAGCAATGAACTGCAGAGCGATATGCTTTCAAAGAGCTGGATCAATCCTGTACAGGTGCGCTATGGGAAAGACTATACCACACGGTTTAAAACAGGGACCATAGATACCTCTACTTTTTCAGTGTATATTGACCAGCCTATTTTCAGATCCGGAGGGATCTACTATGCGATCAAATATTCGGATGCGCTCAGACATGCCAACAGAGCTGAGATCAAACTGCGTAAACGCCAGATGATAGGGGATGCTGTCTCTATTTTATTTAATTTGAAAAAGAACAG
>CAZCBU010000274.1:0-9506 GCA_964496995.1 uncultured Sulfurovum sp. | reverse complement strand
TGTACACACGTTTCTCTTTGGGTATCACACCGTTTTTATACTGTTTATTCAGCGCAAGCAGGCCTGATGCCTCTATATTTAACAATTTCGCAATATCTGTCAATTTTGTACCTGACCTTACCTCCACCTGCATAAGAGGATCTGTTCCAGATGTCTTTACTTCATCAAAATCCAGCAGTTCATTCTCTCCTATCATTGCGGCCAGAAGTATTTTCTTGATATAGTCACGTGTCTCTTTGGGAAGGTATTTTTCATTCTCGTCCAAAAGAATACTCAGTTCATCACTCCCTGCTTTTCTAATGGCTTTTTCCAGACGTCCCTCACCACAATTATATGCCATGGCAGCCAGATACCATTTACCAAACTGATCATTGAGTTTCTTCAGGTAATTGATGGCGGCATTGGTTGAAGAGACAGGATCACATCGTTCATCTACAGCGTTACAGACAGCGAGATCATAATGCTTTGCGGTAGAAGGCATAAATTGCCAGAGACCCACTGCTTTTTTGGAAGAAACGATCGCAGGAGAAAAACCGGATTCGATCATGGAGATATAGATGAACAGATCCGACAGTCCGTCTATCATCAAATGGTCTTTCATCAAGGGGAGCAGTTTCTCTCCTTTTTTCATCGACCGTTCATAGAAATTTTTTATTTTTTTTTCATTCTTGAGAACAAAATATTCAAAAGAGCTGTCGTAGATATAGGATTCATCTACACCGAATTCTGAAAAAACATAGGCATACCCCGGATATTTATCTGCAAGACTGGAGGAGAATCCATACAGAGGCAAAAGTAAAACCATTAAAGCTGTTTTGAGTCTATATTTTGTTGCCATGGTTTAAATTCCGAACAGCCTGGATGCATTGAGTGATGTAAGTGTTTCTATCTCAGCTCTTGGGATCGCACTGAGTTCACACATTTTATCTGCTACAAAAGTAGTATAAGCCGGTTCATTGCGCTCTCCTCTGTGAGGATGAGGGGTCAAATAGGGAGCATCTGTCTCAATAAGCAGTTTTTCCTGCGGTATTTTGGGATAGACATTGATAAGTTTGCGGGCATTTTTAAACGTGATCACACCACCGATACCATAATAAAAATTCTTACTCGCAAGTTTCAAAAGTGACTCATCGGCATTGTAACAATGTAAGACACCCCCCTCTTCTCCTGCATATTCTTCAAGCAAAGCCAAACAGTCCGCACTCGATTCACGGATATGTACGATCAGCGGTTTCTTCAGAGCTTTTGCCCAAAGGATCTGATCTAAAAAAACTTCTTTCTGTTTCTGCTTTTCCTGTACTATGGCTTCTTCAGATTCAGGCAGTCTGAAATAGTCCAGACCACATTCACCGATAGCAATACATTTGGGATGATGTACAAATTTCTCCAAATAATCTCTGTCATAATTTTCTGCATCATAGGGATGCACACCTACTGCAAAATAAACCTCCTCATACTGCTCGGATATTTCAACTGCCCGGTCAAGACTTTGAGGATCTGCACCCGGTATAATGAACTTCTGAACTCCCTGTGCTTTAGCATTATCCAATACAGTATCAAGATCATTATTGTATCGCTCATCATCCAGATGACAATGTGTATCTATTAACATATTTCCGTTCTTTCCTTCTCAATACGAGTGATTTTATAAAAGATTATATCAAAATTCCACATTTATAGTAACTTATGAACCTGATTGTAATATTAAATAAGATATAGTTTATGCAAGCATCTC
This sequence comes from uncultured Sulfurovum sp., assembly GCA_964496995.1. GTDB lineage: Bacteria > Campylobacterota > Campylobacteria > Campylobacterales > Sulfurovaceae > Sulfurovum. The sequence continues at coordinate 7,771 of CAZCBU010000274.1, read as the reverse complement.
ATAGAAGGGAGGAGTGTTTATGTTTGCATCCGTCGTTATTGGTGTAATTGTTTTAATTATTGCCATTATTGTATATGTTGAATATAAAAATGAAAAAACGTATCAGAAGGAGAGGAAGCGCAGATCCGAAGAACGCAGAAGACCTAAACAGCCTCGCAAACCTGAAGAGAAGATACAGAAGCCTGTACAGAAAAAGGAAACTACTGTAAACAGAAGAAGAGCTCCGACACCGGATGCCAAAAAACCTGTCACTCCTGTAGTAAAAAAAGAAGAGAACAAAACTTCTCCTGTCAAAGACGATGTAGTAAAACCTTCCGAAGAGAAAAAAACACCCAAAGAGGAAATAGTCTCTGCTGCGGTAGAGAAAAAAGAAAAAACCTATGATCTTCCTGCATGCGAATACCCTAGATTCGACTACTCACGACTCTTGAAAATGGGACTTTCCAAAGATGAGGCCATAGAGTTCATCAAAGAACTCATTCCCCAGCTCAAAACACAAATGCCTCTGATTAAAGAAGCACTGGATAAAGGTGATTTTCACACGATGGAAAGACTGACTCACAGCCTTAAAGGTTCTTCTACCACAGTAGGAACAGGCGGGGTTTCTGACCTTTTGGTTGAGTACAATACTTACCTTAAAACGGGTAAAGATGTACCTATTGCCGAGGCATATTTCAAATATTTGAACCGCTATACCGACGAGCTGGAAAAACAGTTTGCTTAAGCTCTCAGCTTTTTAGCAAACTCCAATGCCTGAGAAGTAGGATTTTCGCCTGCAATGATCCGTGCGATCTCCTGTATTCTGCCCCTATCATCCAAAATTTCTGCCTTGCTCACTTCATTCTCTTTGCTCACGACAATATGCTGTTCAGCCTTGGCAGAAAGATGCGGCTGATGTGATATGGCAAAGATCTGATACACTTTTGAAAGCCTGGTGATCATCTCTGCAATGGCAATAGATTCATCTCCTGAAACATTGGCATCGATCTCATCCAAAATAAGTATACCCTGACGTGTTGACTCTTTGGGAATGGTCGCTGCCATCAGTGCAAGCCGTACACGGTTGAATTCCCCACCACTGAGCGTATCGGTTCGTGAATTTCCGAGTATGGCATCTACTGTATCCTGTCCTGACTCACTGAGCGCTGTCTGTTCGAAATCGAAGTGCAGTGCCGGGAGCTTCAGGGTTTCAAGATACTCTTTCAACACTTCTTCCAAAACCTTTGCCTCTTGTTTACGTGCCTGTGAGAGTCTAGAAGCAATAATACTGAGTTCAGTGAACTCAATATTCAAAAAAGATTCAAGCATACTTTTATCCTGCTCTATATGGCTATACCCTGCCAACTCTTTGACCTTGGCATCACGATATGCCAAAGCCTCTTCTATAGATCCGTAACGGTTTTTAAGTGTATTCAGGTCTGCAAGTCTGTCAAGGACCTCTTCCACATCGATCTCTGCCAACTCATCTGCCAGATTTTCAGTCTCTTCAAAATCTGCACGCAGCTGATTCATCATGTCCGAGAACAGGGAAACATCTTTGTCTAAAAGTCTGTAAACCTCTTCCACACTGGCTTCTGCTGTAAAGATCGTATTTGCCGCATTCAAAGCATCTTTGATCTTGTCAATACGGGAAAGCTGTTGTTTGACCTTCAGTAATGCTTCCTCTTCATCCATTTTCGGGTCAATAGCATTGATCTTCTCTATCTCATAGGTAGTGAATTCGATCAGCTCAGCCAGTTTGGCTTCATTTTCTTTGATCCTGTTGAGCTGCGCTATTTTTTCTTTATAGTTTGTATAGCGCTTTTTATACTCTTTCAGGGATCGCTTATAAACTTTATCCTTACCGGACAGAACAGTATCGATCATTTGCAGAAGTGTCTCTGAATCGAATCCGCCTCTGTCACGTACAGAAAGATATTTCACATAGGGAGAAAACATCTCTCCAAGTAGTTTTTTAGAGATATTCTGTCCATCCAGAAAATAGCGGAGTTTCTCTTTTTTGACCGTTTTGATGGTCAGATCATCTTCAAGCTGAAAAGCTTCATTTTTTAGTTTGGCAGGCTTTGACAAAGTGACTTCACATAAGGCAGCTGCACCTTTTGAAGCATATCCGAAACCTGACAATATGGAAGACATCAGTACAGATTTTCCTGCGCCGCTCGGACCGCTGAAAACAACCAACCCCTGATCGAACTCCAGTTCAACCTCCGGGAATGTTACAAGATCACGGAAATAGAGTCTCTCTATCAATTCTCCTCACCCCATTTAAGTTTTTCCCGAAGCACTGAAAAATAATTGCGCTCTTTCCGATGCAGCAGTTTTGCACCTTCTACTGCTCCCTTGATAATCAGTACATCTCCCTCATGCATCACATAATCATCCTGTCCGTCTATCATCGCAATGACCTTTTCATCCGGTGAATCCAATTCAATGGTCATTTCGGCAGGGACCACCAAAGGACGTTGTGTCAGTGAATGTGCAGAGATCGGTGTTAGAATAAATGCTTTGGTCAAAGGGTACACCATAGGTCCGCCTACTGCCAGATTGTAAGCGGTTGATCCTGTCGGGGTAGAGACGATCAGACCATCACCTCTATAGGTATTGAATCTGTCACCATCAATGGAAGCATTGATCTTTGCCATTTTGGAAATGACCGGTCTGGTGATCACAACATCATTGAACGCAAAGAATTTCTTTTCATTTCCCTCTTTAGTTTTAATGCATCCTTCTATCATCATACGGTCATCGATACGATACACACCTGCAAAAAGCTGTTCCAGAAAATTATCCACATCATCTATGGTGATATCTGCCAAAAATCCGAGATTTCCGGCATTGATCCCAAGTACAGGTTTATGGTACCCGTAACTGCGGCGCACAAGAGAAAGCAGTGTTCCGTCTCCGCCAAGTGAAACCAGAAAATCTGATCTTTCACACATTGTTTCAAACGGCAAGCCTGTTTCACCTATGCTTTTTGCTGATCTTTCAGCCAAGATCACAGAGATGCCCCTGGCTTCAAACTCTGATTTAATACGTTCATAAAGCGGTTTTATGTCAGGATCATTTGGTTTAAGTATAAAACCCGCTACATTGATCTGTTTCAATTTTTGATTTCCCATAATTTTCCTACTGACAATAATAACTGTTAGATTATCATAATATTGCTTGTGAGGTTCAAAAAGCTTTCAAATTGACATCTTTTCATTTCAGATATCTTGGAATGTGTCACGAATTTTCAGGAATGTATCCAAATTTTCAAAAAACAGGTCCACCAGAACAGGATCGAACTGTTTCCCACTCTCAGCTCTGAAATATTCCCATATCTCTTCATCATGCCAGGCTTTTTTATAGACCCTGTCACTGCCCAAAGCATCAAATACATCAGCCAGTGTCGTAATCCGGCCGTAAATATGTATCTGTTCTCCTTTCAATCCTCGGGGATACCCTGTACCGTCATAATGTTCATGATGTTCATAGGCAACAATGGCCGCTGCTTTCAACAGAGGCCTTTCGGAATGATTAAGCATTTCATATCCGAGTCGGGCATGTTCATCCATCACTTTACGCTCTTCATCATTGAGTATACCGGGTTTGTTCAATACCGCATCAGGGATAGCTATTTTCCCTATGTCATGCATGGGCGAAGCTTCTTTGAGTAACTCATATTCCTCTTTGCTTAACCCGTAATACTGTGCCAAAAGCTTTGAATACTCTGCTACCCGTTTGACATGGTTACCTGTCTCTTTCGAACGTATCTCACCGATCGCACCCATGGTAAAGACCACTTCTTTCAAAGTCTCTTTGATCTCCAGCTCAAGTGCTTTGACCTGTCTATAATGTTTTTGTAAAGAAGCCGTACGTTCATTCAAAGTAGAGACCATAAGCCCGATCTCACCTTCCTGATCGGTCTCGATCACCTGAATGGTTTCAATATCCCGGTTCTCTTTGGAGATCAGTTGTGTAAAGATATGGCGTATAGGATGGATGACCCAGTGTCGTACGATCAAATAGCCCAGCAAAGTTATCAGAAAGGTGACAATAAAAGAGATGAGCACCAACTGTTTTAAAAGTTCACTACTCTGTGAAAAAGCATTTTTATAAGGTACAACAAGCCCCAATCTTCCTAATGTCCTCCCGTTATGGTAGATCAAGCCAAAACTTTTCACATCAAGATAAGGGTCATTTTTGATCACAAAACTTTCCTGAAGACTCTCATTCTGATGGAAGGACTTTTTCATTTTGCTAAGAAGGTCATTCACATCTTCAAGCATAGGATTCTTCTTCAGCATATCTGAAAAATGTTCACCGCACATCCCCCTCTCCTGAGGAAAGGAGATGATCTTGTTGTGACTGTCAAGAAGAAAAGCATACCCTCCGATACGCTGAGAAATTTCTGTCAATAGAGGGTCGATCTTTGAAAGTCCGATATCAATCGTTGCAACACCAACAAATACATTCTTACTGTAAATCGGAGAAGAAACCGTTACCATGGGGATCAGCGTATGGGGATCCGTATAAACTTTTGTCCAGTGCACACTGTCTTTAGTCCGTGATCTTACTGAAGTGAACCATGGTTCTTCATAGTAAGGTTTGACTTCAGGTTTATTGTAACTGTCATTCACAACAAGTTTGTTATTGTCATCTCTTGAGAAAAAAAGTGCATTCCGTTCCTCTGCTGTATCACTTACAGAAGGAAGTGGCCAAATTCCTCCTCCTTCAACAGACGGATATTCCAGCATCGTTTTTATCAGTGTTCTGTTTTCATGAACAGTGTCACCGAGTACTGCAGCGATCCTCGCCAGTGAAATGACATTTCTCTCCACCTGAGCCTGCTGCTGATCGATCTCTTCGAGGATCACTTCACCGGTCAATACAAGTTTTTCAAAAGTATTGTGTTCAATATCTTTTTTACTTACAAGCAGTACAGTACCTATCATTGATCCTGCCAGGATAAAGGCAAAAAGAAGGAAAAAAAGAAATCCTTTAAAAACAATACTTTTATAAAATCGATTCATAGAAAATATTATAGCTAAAGTTTACGCTCAAAGCTTACAATTGGAGACCTCTCATAACCCTAAACAACTTTTGGATATAATCGCGTCATTATTTAACTATGAGGAACGCTCGTGAGAACACATTATTGTGCAGACGTAAATGAAGAAAATATCGGTCAGGTAGTGACCGTTGCAGGTTGGGTTTCCAGCCGTAGAGACCATGGCGGATTGATCTTTATCGACCTGAGAGACAAAGACCAGGTAGTCCAACTGGTATGTGATCCTGCTGACAATGCAGCAGCACACAAAATGGCTGAAGAAGTAAGAGACCAGTTCGTACTTATTGCCACAGGTAGAGTACGCGCAAGAGGTGAAGGGCTTGAAAACCCTAAACTCAAGACAGGTAAAGTCGAAATTGTTGTAGATGAATTGGTCATTGAGAACCGTTCAAAGCCTATGCCTTTTGACCTGAATGATGAAAAAGTGAACGAAGAGATCAAACTCAAGCACAGATATCTTGAACTGAGAACACAGAAATCTTATGACATTTTTAAATTGCGTTCAAAAGCGACCATTGCAACACGAAATGCACTGGATGAACTTGATTTTCTTGAAGTGGAAACACCGATCATCACCAAGTCTACACCGGAAGGTGCAAGAGATTATCTTGTGCCAAGCCGTGTGCATGGCGGTGAATTCTATGCACTTCCACAGTCTCCACAGCTTTTTAAACAGCTGTTGATGGTAGGCGGTTTTGACCGTTACTTCCAAATTGCAAAATGTTTCAGAGATGAAGACCTCAGAGCAGACAGACAGCCGGAATTTACCCAGATAGATGTTGAAATGTCTTTCTGTGACCAGGAAGATGTGATCGCAGTGGCTGAAAAACTCATCTCAGATGTATTCCACAAATGTGGTTTTGAAGATGTACCTACCAAATTCAACCGTATGACCCATGCGGATGCTATGGAGTATTACGGTTCAGACAAACCGGACATGCGTTATGACCTTAAAATGGTTGACGTGATCGACATCTTTGAGAGATGTGACAATGAGATCTTCTCAAAGATCGCTGCTTCTCCCAAAAAGAATCGTATCAAAGCACTCAAAGTACCAAAAGGTGATGAGATATTCTCAAAGCGCCAAATGAAAGGTTTTGAGGAATATGTCCGTAAATTCGGTGCATCAGGCCTTGGATACTTCCAGATGAAAGAAGATGGTCTCAAAGGTCCTTTGGCTAAATTCTTTACAGAAGATGATCTTCAGGCTATCATTGACAGATGTGGCCTTCAAGTTGGAGATGCCGTATTCTTTGGTGCCGGAGATAAAAAACTGGTATGGGACTATATGGGTCGTTTCCGTATCTACCTTGCAGAGATCATGGAGATCATCCCGGAAGATACATTTGAATTCTTATGGGTTATGGATTTCCCTATGTTCGAAGTCGAAGACGGAAAGGTCAAAGCACTGCACCATCCGTTCACACAGCCAAAATCATTAGACTTTAATGATATTGAAGAGATCGAATCTATTGCTTATGACATTGTTCTTAACGGTACAGAGCTTGGCGGTGGATCGATTCGTATCCATAAAGAAGATATACAGGCAGAGATCTTTAAGCTGTTGGGTATTGATGAAGAGGAAGCCAATGACAAATTTGGATTCCTCCTTGAAGCACTCAAGTACGGTGCACCGCCTCACGGCGGTTTTGCCCTGGGTCTTGACAGAATGATCATGCTGATGACAGGTGCGAGTTCTATTCGTGAAGTCATCGCTTTCCCTAAAACACAGAAAGCACAATGTCTTCTAACTCAGGCACCAAGTGAAGTAGATGCTGAGCAGCTTAAAGAGCTTAGCCTCAGAATTCGTCAACAGGCACCGACAGCCTAAACTGTAGGGTCGGTTCACCGACCAATACATAAAAAACCAAAGAGTGGTCGGTAAACCGACCCTACAATTTGCAAAGGAAAAACACTATGAAAAAACTATTTTTGATCATCGGAGCACCAGGCTCAGGGAAAACAACAGATGCAAGTATCATTGCTGAAAACAATGCAGACAAGATCGTTCACTACTCTACCGGCGATATGTTAAGAGAAGAAGTAGCAAGCGGTTCAGAGCTTGGTAAAGAGATCGACTCATATATTAAAAGAGGAGCACTTGTACCACTTGAGATCATTGTAAATACGATCGTATCTGCTATCAACAATGCACCGGTTGACAATGTACTGATCGACGGGTACCCAAGAAGTGAAGAGCAAATGACCGCTTTTGATGAACTTGTATCCAAAGAAGATAACATAGAATTGACTTCCGTCATTGAGGTAAGAGTTTCTGAAGCCGTAGCAAGAGAGAGAATCCTTGGTCGTAGAGCAGAAGCAGCACCGGGAGAAGAACGTTCAGATGACTCTGAAGAAGTATTCAACGACAGAATGAAGATCTATACTGAGCCTCTGGGTGCCATTCAGAGATTTTACACAGATAAAGAGCTGTTGACCATTATCAACGGTGAGAGAACACTTGAAGAAGTGGTTGCCGAAATGGAAGCATTTGTTTTATCCAAGATCTAAACTTTTATACCTTGTGAAAAGATCATTTTCACTACATTTTCGGAGGCAAGGACTTTCTTAAGTCCTGCTCTGTAAGTATCTACGTTTATACCCTCTTCCAAGACTTTACTTTTATAATACGCCAGTTTCATATTTTTAACTACTTTTTTGACCTCTTCAAAAGATGTCAACACACCGACTTCAAGTATCTTTTTCTGATTTTTAATA
>CAZCBU010000273.1:0-4579 GCA_964496995.1 uncultured Sulfurovum sp. | reverse complement strand
GTGGAAGTCGGGAAAAAGATATCCGATAAAGTCACGGTCATTTACATTAACGGGGATATTCCTGAAATGCAAGTAAAATACGACTACAGTCCAAGTATTGAAGGGGTGATCGGTGCCTCTGAACGTTCAGAATCTGCAGATGTGGTGTATAAAAAAGACTTTTCTTCTGATGACATTGTGATCTTTGGACGATAATTGATCTAAGGATTTCATTGTTTGTAGGGGAGAGGCATGCCTCTCCCCTACGGTTTTTCAAGAAAGTCTGTTCTTGAAATCCTCATACCCAAACTCCCGAAGTACTTCAATACTCCCATTTACTCTTTTAATGGCGATACTCGGCAGTTTAATACCATTAAAGGTTGTCGCTTTGACCATGGTATAGTGCATCTGGTCTTCAAAGATGATCTTATCTCCAATCTTTAACTTCTCATCAAAACTGTAATCTCCCATAATGTCACCGGCCAGACAGGTATTGCCTGCCAGACGATAGGTGAATTTTTTTTCACCCGCTTCCCCGGCACCACGGACATCGGCTCTGTAAGGCATAATAATGGTATCAGGCATGTGAGCTTCGGCAGAAGTGTCTAAAATAGCGATATCCATGCCGTTATGTACAATATCCAGTACCGTAGAGATGAGTGTGCCAGTCTCCCAGCCTACAGCTTCTCCGGGTTCGAGATAGATATCTACGTTGTATTTCTTTTTGAAGTCACGTATCAGGCTGATCAGTTTTTCCACATCATATCCTTTTCGTGTAATATGATGTCCCCCTCCAAAATTGATCCATTTCATTTTTGGAATATATGCAGCAAATTTTGCTTCAAAGTTTTTGAGTACAGATTTCAGCGCGTCGGAGTCCTGTTCACACAGCGCATGAAAATGCAACCCTTTACAGCGTTCCAAAATACTTTCATCAAAGTTTTCAAGCGTAGTTCCGAGTCTGGAGTTCAATCCGCAGGGATTGTAGATCTCTTTGGGTGAGGCAGAGTATTCTGGGTTGACCCTCAGGCCTAAAGAGAGCGCAGGGTTGATCTCTTTAGCTTTGTGTGCAAACTGTTTGAATTGTGCAGGAGAGTTGAAAACGAGATGATGGGAAATACCGGCTATCTCTTTTATCTCGTCCTCTTTGAATGCGGGAGAGTAGGTATGCACCTCTTTGTTAAATGCTTCAGAAGCCAGTTTTGCTTCATGAAGTCCGCTTGCACAGCATCCGTCAAGGTACGGTCTGATCGTATCAAAACTTTTCCATAAAGCATACCCTTTGAGTGCCAGCAATACTTTCGCATCACTTTGTATTTTAATGGTTCTCAGTACTTCGAGATTTTTTATCAGGAGTGATTCATCAAGAAGCCAGCAGGGTGAGGGAATATCTGTCATTGAAGTTTTTCTCATAAGAAATTATAGCAATCAAAACTGATATAATAGCCAAATACAATTCTTAAACGAAGAAGGATAGGCATGAAACCAAGACAGAATGATGGGCACAAGAACAGTTTTCGTTATACTGAAACAGAGATCAAACTGGTAACAAATATGGTTAAAGAACTTGAAATACCCCTGGATCTTATGTTTTACCTGTTAGAACGTAATGCTGAAAACGCTTTTGTCCTCATGCTACTCACGGCTAAGGATGTTGCACTGCAAGCATTGTTGGAAAATGAAAAAAGAAATGAGGATATTGTTTATGATTTTTTCCCTGAGGAGAATGTCTATGCAATGATCTGTCAGAAGACAAAAATAGATGGTGGATACCGTTTCGCAGAGCGTATTATCCGCAAGATCAAAGCAGAGGGTGGAAAAGATATCTATTGTTCCGAGATAGAGGTCAATAACAGTAAATATACTCCAAAAGATGTCATTTTCAGAGTATTGAACGGATTTATCAAAGCAAGAGAGGAAGGTCTCTCTGGGGAGATCATCTTTAAAACGATTTAAATTAGTAGAGTTTAAGACATATTTAGGTAAAATCCCGTCCAAATATGCCAACAGGAATGTAGGTAAAATCTATTAAGGATGATTCAGAATGAAAAGAACATACCAACCACATAACACACCAAGAAAGAGAACACACGGATTTAGAACAAGAATGAAAACTAAGAACGGAAGAAAAGTGATCTCTGCAAGAAGAGCCAAAGGTAGAAAAAGATTATCTGTATAATCACTGGTCAGTACTATCGGTCAAATAAAACATTTTACTCGGATCAAAACCAGTAAAGAATTCTCAGGAGTGTATAACCACTCCTCAAAAACATGGCACACTCCCTATTTTGTACTATTCTATAAACAAAGTGATGAATACAAAGTAGGTTTTGTAGCCTCTAAAAAAGTAGGAAATGCAGTTCATCGAAACAGAGCAAAGCGTTTGCTAAGAGCACATTTCATAGAAAATATCGATCTTTTGTCCAAAGGATCATATGTCTTGGTCGCTAAACCTGCACTGATAAGCGAAAGCTTTACAGAGGTTCGCAAATCATATCTTCATGCACTCAAGAAGTGCTCTGCTAAAATCGATCCGTCATGACTTATTTAACAAATTTTAACACATATAACACTATACTATCATCGATAAATCACTAAAGGTATTATTTTGGAACAACAAGATCTAAACAAACGTCTCATTCTTGCATTGGCACTTTCATTTTTTGTATTTGTAGGATACAGCTACTTATTTCCGCCTACAGCACAGCAATCTGTAGAACAGTCGGAAAATACTCAAACTCCAAGTGTGACTTCACCTGAAACACCGGCTGCGGCACAGGCAGCTCCTGCAGTTACTACACAAAAAGAGAACAATGCACCGGTGACGACTGCAAATGTAAAATTGTTGGCAACAGTGACATCAAACACCTATAAAATGAATATTGACCAGTTCGGACGTATTTCACAGTATGAATTGCTGGAAGACAAATACAAAGATGAAGAGGGGAAAAACCTGCATATTCTAGGTGCACAGGAAGTCAAACCTCTTGAGATCAGATTTTCAGATGTAAAACTCAATGAAGAAGCGTTTAAAACACCGTATACCTACACTGGGAGCAGTGAGGTAGATGTAAGATCTTCAGCTCAGACACTTACCTTGACCCAAACGCTCTCAACTGTAACGGTGACCAAAAAGATCACTATTCAACCTACAGGTGCCTATACGATCGATGTAACGACATCAGTACCGGCTGCCTACTTCATCACTCCGGGGCACAGACCTATGGCGGATACTTCTATGTATATGCTTGTCAGAGGTGCTCTGGTAAAAGGTCCGGATGGTGTCATTCTGACTGTGGAAGACGGTAAAGCAGAGGGAGATGAGACCGTCAAAAATGCAAAGATCGCTTCTGCTTTTGACAGATACGTTGCCACAATGTTCTACGATTTTGAGAAAGGAATGAATGTTTCCATCCTCAAGCAGGAAGATGACAATCCTCTGATCTTTGTGGAAGGTAAGCAGAATTTACATCTTGGCGGATATATCGGGCCGAAAGAGTACCACACACTTAAAGCGATCAATCCTGAATTGACAGATGCTATCGAGTTCGGCTGGTTCACTTTCCTTTCCAAACCTTTCTTTAAAGTACTGCTTTGGATCCACGGACTTATCGGTAACTGGGGTTGGGCGATCATACTCTTTACTTTACTGGTAAAGTTGGTGCTTTTCCCGCTTTCATACAAAGGTATGATGTCTATGCAGAAGTTGAAAGACTTGGCACCCAAGATGAAAGAGCTTAAAGAGAAGTATAAAGGTGATCCGGCAAAACTGAATGCACAAATGATGGAAATGTACAAAAAGAATGGTGCCAATCCAATGGGTGGCTGTCTTCCGATGTTACTTCAGATCCCGGTATTCTTTGCATTGTACCGTGTACTTTTGAATGCGGATGAACTTCAGGGTGCTGTGTGGATCCCGGGCTGGATCGATAATCTTGCTATCGCAGATCCTTATTACATCCTGCCGATCCTGATGGGTGCTTCCATGTGGTTCCAGCAGAAGATCACACCGAACAACTTTACCGATCCGCTACAGGAGAAGATCTTCCAGTGGTTCCCTGTGATCATGGCGGGTATGTTCATCATTATGCCTTTCCCTTCAGGATTGGTACTCTACTGGGTCGTGAACAACCTCTTTACGATCGGTCAGCAGTATGTGATCAACAATGCATATCAGAAACATAAAGCAGCTGCTATTGCTGCACATAAAAAGGGAAAGGACAGCTAATGAAAAAGGTTGAAGCAGATACACTTGAGGAAGCGTATCAAGAGGCTGCGACACAATTAGCTTGTTCCATCACCGATCTTAACTGTGAAGTGATACAGCATCCTTCCAAAGGTTTTTTAGGTTTTTTAAAGAAAAAAGCTATCATTGTAGCGACCTGTAAAACAGTAACAGTACCACATCAGACTGTTCAAAAAACAGAAACAGTGACCCTTTCGACAGAAGAAGAACAGGTTGCTGCTGAGATCCTGACGGTTGTCAAAGAAGAAGTCGTTCCGGTAGAAGAACCTCTGCAGGAGCAGAATATACCTGAAACGGATACGGTTGTAGACAATTTCTTTGCTGTTGACCAGGAAGAGGAAGAAAGTATATCAG
>CAZCBU010000272.1:0-11917 GCA_964496995.1 uncultured Sulfurovum sp. | reverse complement strand
TGAGTATTTGACAAAATTCAAGCAAGTCTTTAATGAAAACAATATTACCTTTGAACAGGTACGCAAAGCCATCGGGGCCTACGAGCGTACACTGCTTACCCGAGGTGCGTATGATAGATTTTTGGAAGGGGATGACAATGCCATCTCAGCACAGGCAAAGCGAGGGATGACACTTTTTCTTACAAAAGGATGCAAAGGGTGCCATGCCGGGATGTCTGTGGGTGGACAGACCATGCAGAAGTTTCCTCTAAGACGGTATGTTTCAGAGTACATCGGCTTGTGGTTTGAACCTGATATCAAGCTGAGAGAGAGTCCATTTCCTTTCATCAATGAGGGTGGATTTATGGGAAAAGACGAATCACAGCTTTTTCGTGTACCGATACTGAGAAATGTGACAAAAACGTCTCCCTACTTTCATAACGGTGCAGTAGAGAAAATAGAAGAAGCGGTACGCATCATGAGTAAATATCAGCTTGGAAATGAGTTTACACCGGCACAGATAGACGATATGGTAGCTTTCCTGAAAACACTTGAGGGAGATGTGGTAGAATATGACATAAAATAATATATGAGGTATAGATATGAAAGCAGCGCAAGCGCGTAAAAGAAAAGTTCTCATAGGATTGAATGGTCTGAGCCTCTTTCTCTTTTTCACTATTCTCTATAATATACTCACAAATGGGTCTTTGCTCATGATCGACAGGTGGATCAGTGCAGAGGTTCCCGATATCCAGTCTCCTGCCTTGACAGAGTTAGTCGTATTTATTACTAATATCAACGGTATGCTGGGTTCTGCGATATTCTCTATACTCCTTGTGTCCTTTCTGATCTATAAGAAGTATTATGCAGATCTGAAATTTTATCTTTTTGCATTTCTGGGAGCGTCAGTACTGTTTGTCGTGATCAAACTTTTGGTTGAACGCGCACGTCCTGCCTTGAAGATCATCAATGAGCAGGGCTTCTCTTTCCCTTCGGGACATTCAACGATGTCCATGGTGATCGCACTGAGTCTCTACTTTATTTTTGCAGACAGTATCTCTTCCCGTGCAGGTCGTATTGTCCTGCTTGTTGTTGCACTTTTATGGCCGATACTCATTGCATTTACCAGAGTCTATCTCAATGTGCATTGGCTCAGTGACACCCTTGCCGGTTTTTCTCTGGGGATCTTTTGGGTGACGCTGGTATTGCTGTTTTACCCTTATTGGTCACATAAGGGTAAAATAGAATTTAGATCTTAAATCTTTTTTTGGTCAGTACAATAAACTCTGTTACACTTTTATCAGTGATCTCAAGTTTTTTGGCCGCTTTCGGATTGACGACATAGTATCCGAATCTTACTACTACGGTATCACCTTTTTGAAGTACATCATTGTATTTAACTGCGCGTGTTTCAAGGGCTTTGATAGACGTGTCGGAAATGATGGCATCTGCCAGCCACGGCATGGACGCTTTTCCGTCTGTTCCGATGACCCTTGCAAAAGATTCTGTTTTAAGATCGATGGTCTTTCCGTCTCTTTCTATGCTTACTCTTAACTGGTTCAGTCTTAAAGGCTGTGGGAAAAGAGTGTGTGTTGCCTCATTTTTAATGTTCACAGTAAACCCGTCAGCATTTTTGTCTAAAGAGAGTTTGATATATTTTGAAAGCAATGCCGGTGTAGTGTTGTGGATACTTTGACCATGGAACGCATGTGTGGCACTCTCTTTTTGATTGGCAAGTGAACCTTGTACCTGGGGAAGGTGGCATGAAACACAGGACTCTTTTGAATCTCCCTGCTTGACTTCCAGGTCACAAACAGCAAAACCTTTACTATTTTGTTTGTGAGAGTGGCACCCCATACAGGAGTCTCCATTGTAATACCCTTCATTGCTGTAGTCGATATCATGGTAAGGAGAACCGGATTTTGTAGTGAACATTCCAAAGAAGTGACTCTCTTCCTTAAATTCAACTTTGGTACCTTTTAACGCTTTATCTGCTGAAAAGAAATACTTCTTTTTCCCGGTAAGTATGTTTTTATTGGCTTTGACATGCTTCTCGACACTTTCAATTTTATGACATTGCTGGCAGGAGATAGGTTCTGTGCGTTGTATTTCATTGTCTGCAAGAGGTTTTTTCCCGCTCATGACATCATGATCTGAAGGGGTATGACATTTTGCACATTTGTAATTTCCCTTTGCTTTGGCAGGGTGTTTGTCCCATACTGCTTTGTGTACAGTATCTTTATAGATAGATGCTTTACTGTGTATGGAGTGCTGATACTCTGCAAATATAACGGGGTGGCAGCTTTTACAGGTAGTATTTTCCAGTGCAGCATCTATTTGTGTTGTTGCGATCAATAAAAGTAAAAAAGAGATAAACTTTTTCATGTATAAGTCCTTGTTTTAATTATTATAACTTGCAATTGTATTTAAATGAAAATGATTTCACCTTGATATATATCAAGCTTCAAAGAAAGTGCAAAATAGCCATTTGTCTATTTGTTAATCAATAATCAAAAAAAGAACTATTAAAATACAGCTCTTTGATTAAAATTTAATCAAAGAGCTGTATATCCTGTTGATGTATATCAAGTTTTTAAAATAACTTGGAACTATAATAACAATAATTTTAAAACAAAAGGAGGAGAAGATGACATTTTCAAACTCAGCAGAGTTATTGTCGTTTCACTGGTTTGCCTATTCTGTCTATTCGGCGCTGATCATTTCGGTGATTGCATGGTTTGGGTATAACCTGACACGAAAAGAGAAGGCTAAATCAATCGTACGTATACCATTTTATACCTACATTGGTTTTTTGGTTGCTATGGGGGTAGGACATCATATCTTTACCTATAATACTATTCCGTGGGTATCTCAGGATATTACAAGACATGAGATCACACCGGACGCAACCTATACATTTGAGATAGAGGATCACAAATGGGTGAATATGCCTGAAAAAGTGACAGTACAGTGTGAGCAGACGATTGAATTCAATGTACGAAGCCGTGACCTGGTCTATGGTTTTGGTCTCTTCAGACAAGATGGTTCCATGGTTATGCAGATGCAAGTGAATCCGGGAACAGATGTAAACGGTATTTTGGATCCGAATGATATTTTGTGGACATTTAACCATAACGGTAAATTTGATGTGATCTCTACTGAATACTCAGGACCGGATGCCTATGATGCACATACAGGGAAGGATTTAATGTTTGTTAAAAATTTTGTTGAAGTGGTAGGATGTAAAGAAGAAGGGGGCAAACTATAATGAGTTTTATGAAAAATTTAATGGATGGTACAAACTTTGACCACAATGGTTTGAATGCACTGCAAAAAGTGACACTCAGAGCCGTGGTCGCAAGTTTCTTGTTTTACGGACTGGTCGCACTAGAAGGGATGCTCATGAGAATGGTACAGGTAGGGCCTGGAGCACCGATTCCTGAGCAGTTCTTTCACCCTGATCACTATTTTTCGATCATGACGGTTCACCCGATCGTAGGAATTTTCGGATCCACTTATCAGCTAGTCTTTGCGGCGTTTTCTTTTCTGGTTCCTTTTTTAACAAAGAAACCACTTTACTCTGTTAAGTTAGCGAATTGGACATGGGGATTGATCACCGGTGGTACTGTATTGGCCTGGCTGGCAGCGTTCATTTGGCAGTATGCACCACTCTATACACTCTACTGGCCTCTACCTGCAGATACACAACAGTTCTCTGCCTTTGGCGGGATCGTATTTATCCTTGGTGTGGCGTTGATCATGCTTGGAACCTTTGGATTTATCTATAACATCTATGCAACGATCTTTGCAAGAGTAGGTGTGCATAAGAACAAAACAACCAAAGAGCTTCTTATCTCTGGATTTGGTATTGATGGTATGTTGAACTTGTGGCATAAGCTTACAGGGAAACCGCCATATTCCAAAGAGCCGGCATTGGCACTTCCGGTCGTTGCGATCTTCCGTGGTACGGTAGATACATTCCTGGATGCGATTGTTATTTTGTCTGCAGGTATTTTGGTACTTGTGTATCTGATCTTTGATGCATCAGGTGCACCACTGAATGTAGCTTCTATTGATGCACTGCTTTATAAAAACTACTTCTGGTGGGGTCTTGACCTTGTGGCAGATGGTTTGGTTCTGATCTATGTAGCAGGTTCATGGTATTTGCTTGCAACATTGATCACAGGTCAAAAACTCTTTATGGAAAACGTGGCAAGAGCAGCATTGATGCTTGAGCTTCTTGTTTCATGGATGGTATGGTCTCACCACCTTTTGGCAGACCAGGGTCAGCCTGAAATGATGAAGCTGATCTCTGGTGAGATGGTAACAGCCTTTGAGTTATTGACGCAGGGACTTGCACTTTTTATTACTTTGGTAACATTATGGAAAGCCAGACCGCTTAAAATGACTATGGAGCTTAAGTATCTTCTTGGCGGTCTGGTAGGGTTTGGTCTGGCTGTTCCCGCAGCGATCATCCAGGCAGATATGGGTATGAACAGAGTGTTACACAATACACAGTGGATCATTGGCGCACACGTGCATATTGCATTGATCGTTGGTCTCTATATGACATTGTATTCAGCAGTTTTTGTACTCTGGCCGATCGTGACGAACAACACAAAGCTCTACTCAATGAAGCTTGCAAATGCGCACTACTGGTTACACCTTATCGGTGGTATCGGTATGGGTGCCTTTATGGGAATGGCAGGACTTGACGGTATGCTTAGACGCCACCTCTATGTAGATGGAGAGTTCAATACCTGGATGATCCTGGCAGCAGTCTGTGGCACCATGCTTCTCACTGCATGGGCACTGTTCCTGTTTAACATTATCATGTCTGTGGGGCTCAAGGGATTGATAGGGATATTCCTGCCTGCAAAAGATAAAACAGCTTCATACGGTATAGAACCTGAAACTGTAGCAGAAAATCATCAGGTATAAATTTTATACGCTTTAGGCTTTTTGCCTGAAGTGTAAAATATTTTTATAAGCAAAACAAGAGTTGTTGATAAAAGTATTTTAAAATAGAACAGATAGGAAAGCAAAGTGATCCATTTAGAACGTGTAGCATTGGAGATCAAAACAATTGGTCTGTATGATCTTGTTTTGCAGGATGTACAAAAGATCGTAGAAAAAACGAAAGTTTCTGAAAAGGAGATTTTGCAAATTATTCAGGATCATCCACAAATTCTTGAAGATTATAAACAGATAAATATTGAATATAATCTTAGCAATATCCATTTGAAAGATATAGACTTAGAGTATATAGATGATGCTTGTAAACGTGAAGCAGAACAGATCAACAAAAATTTGAAGCACTTAAGAGAGATAGAAAAATACACACTTGATTTTGAACAGAGTTCTACGCTGGTGATCATCTTTTCTGTAGAATTTTTTGTCCTTTTTTCCGTACAGTATTTTATTGTTCTTCTTGACTTGAAAGAGTGGCAAATGCTTATATACAGCATTTTTGCCTCTAGTATTGTATTTGCCTGGTGGTATGCCAAAAAAGAGCAGAAGAAATATGCTGAAAACTCCAAGATATTTGAAGAGAAATATGAAGAGACTTTAAGAATGATCGACCATTTGGAAGAGAAAGGCTGCATGAAAAAAGAAGATCTTATCATTGCAGAGTGTGAAGAACATGTCTGATTCTGTTGGCATTAGTTACGTGTGGGACAAAGAAAATGTCAAAAGGCTTTTTGAAGCATCGTATAAATATCAGTTCAACCATTCTGCCAAACGTTATATAGGATGGTTGTTTATTGCGCTTATGCAGTTTGGAGTGGTTTTTGCCTTGAAAAAAGGGGCATTTGAACTTTTACTCTTTTCAACCATTGTGCTTTTTTACTGGTACTACGGCAAGAAGATAATTGCTGAGAGACGTGCCAGAAAATCATTTGAAAACTCTACATTTCGAGATAAGACCATTCATATGGAAGTCAATGATAAAGGCTTTGTCATTAAAGGAAATGAGGGAAAAACACAGTGGTCCTGGGATGAGGTTGATGAAGTTGTGCCTTTGGATGATGATATCATGATCTATAAGTATCCGCACTTTCATTACATCCCTTCAAATGGCTTTCGATCCATAGAAGATAAAAGCAGATTTAAAAAGATGGCAAAAGAACATCATAGGATTTTAGGGGTATAAAATATGGAATATCTTTACATTGGACTTGTCATACTCTTTGTGGTCGGACTGCTTGTGGTTGGCTTTGTTATGGATGAAGATAACAATAATTAGTAATTTCTTGTCCTAAATCAACTGAATGAGACCATAAAACTGATATTATTTTTTCATCAAAGAGAGGATGAAAAAATGCAGAGATCAATTGTACTTCTTTTTATAACAATATTACTCAATAACACTGCTTATGCAGAGAGCGGCAAAAAAGTATTTGAAACTTATTGCTGGGGATGCCATCATCAAACAGCAGTAGCATTCGGACCACCTTTTTCAGAAATAGCATCCAAAAGAACAGCCGAAGAGATACATGCAATGATCACAGATCCTGCTTCTGTTTCAAAAGTACTGGGGTATAAAAGAAATGCCATGCCGGCATTTACGCTAAATCCGCAAGAACTCAAAGCCATTACAGCCTATATATTGTCTTTTAAAGATAAAAAAGAAAGCAGTGAAAATACAGAGCCCAACAGTACACAGGTAAAAGAATCATATCCGAATATTGCGGCAAACAAGGAGTCGAAATAATGTTTAGATTATCCAATCTATTGAAAACAGTAACAGCAGGAAAACCTGCACGTGTACTGGACGGAAGTATAGCTATATGGAACTTTACCAACCGTTGTAATCTCTCCTGTCTGCACTGCTATTCCAAAGCTGACCTGGACGCGGTCGATACACTAACGACAGAAAACATCATGGAAACACTGCCGAAACTCAAAGCCAACGGTGTAAAATTCCTTATCTTCTCCGGGGGAGAACCACTGACGAGAAAAGATCTTTTTGACATCGCTGCGAAATGTAAAGAGTTGGGGATCGTGACCTATCTTTCTACCAACGGACTTTATGTGAAAAACTCCAATGCGGAGAAGATACTTGATACTTTTGATTATATCGGTATCAGTATTGACGGAAGCCCGGATGTGCATGATGCATTCAGAGGGCTGAAAGGATCATTTGAAGAATCTATGAAAGCAGTTGATCTGCTCAACTCCTTTGGAAAGACCAAAGTCGGGATCCGTTTTACCATTACCAAAGATACCTATGATGACCTGCAGTTCATCTTTGAACTGGCAGAGAAACACAATATCCCGAAAGTCTACATTTCACATCTGGTCTATTCGGGAAGAGGACTTGAAAATCTGGAGATGGATCTGAGTAAAGAACAGCGTATCACTGCGGTCAATTACATTTTGGACAAAGCCTTTGAATACCATGAAAGCGGACGGGATATTGAGATCGTCACGGGTAACATGGAGATGGATGCCATTCTGTTCTATGACAGATTTGAAAAAAAGTATCCTGAACATGCAGAAGAAATGAAGTCAAGACTGATCGCCTGGGGTGGAAATTCTGCAGGACGAAAATTGCTGAATATTGACTCTGAAGGCTTTGTAAAACCTGACCCGTTCTTTCCTGTGAAGATAGGCAATATCCTGACTCAGGATTTTTCAGATATATGGACAAATGAACCGAGTGAACTTTTACAGAAACTACGCATACATCCAAGAGAATTGAGCGGAAAGTGTGCAGAGTGTCAGTATATCAACATTTGCAACGGCGGATCAAGAAGCCGTGCCTATGCCATATATGGAGATATGTGGGCAGAAGATCCATCGTGTTATTTAACAGAAGAAAAAGTAAGAGGAAATATGTAATGGGAAAAGTATATTTAACAGGAGCCGGTCCCGGGGATATTGAACTTCTGACGGTAAAAGCACTGCGTGTGGTAAGAGAAGCTGATGTGATCATTTATGACAGACTGGCAAATCCGGACATCCTGGCAGAAGCAAAAGATGGCTGCGAATTTGTCTATGTAGGAAAAGAAGATTCCCACCATACCCTTCCGCAGGAAGAGATCAATGAAGTCATTTACCAGTCTGCACTCAAATATGAAAATGTGGTACGTCTCAAGGGAGGTGACCCTTTTGTTTTCGGACGCGGAGGAGAAGAGGGGATCTACCTTTATGAAAGAGGTATCAAGTTTGAATTCATCCCGGGGATCACTTCAGCGATAGCTGTACCGGAGTATGCAGGTATTCCTGTTACCCATCGCGGGATCACGGTCTCTTTTCGGGTGGTAACGGGTCACGAATCCAGCGGAAAAGACCACTCTCAGATCCCTTGGGAGAATTTTAAAAGTGATGATACGATCATCTTTTTAATGGGGCTTCACCGCTTGAAAAAGATCGCCAGCAAACTCATGGAGATCGGAAAGCCGAAAGACTATCCTATTGCTGTGATCTCCCGCGGGACAAGACCGGATGAAAAAACTGTGATCGGTACTTTGGAAGATATTTATGAAAAAGCAAAAGACCTTCCTACCCCTGCATTGATCGTTGTAGGGAAAGTCGTTACATTGAGAGAACAGCTTAACTGGTTTGAACAATAATCCTGACAAATAATTAACTATAGATTAATCTGATCTTTAAGTTCATTATGGCTAAAATGGTACTATTAGTGGATATATAGGAGAGATTTTATCTGTTGTACTGTATAGTACGCTCCTATACCCAGATAAGGAGCATAAGCCATGTTAAGACTTGAAGATATACCAATGTTCTCCACATTGACCCAGTCCAATCTTAAAGAGCTTTATAATCAGACCCATATAAAAAACTATGCGAAAGACAGCATAGTGTTTTATGAAGGTGATGACAGTGGCTATTTGCATATTTTATTAGAGGGAAGTATTAAACTTTACAAAACCACCCCTAAAGGCACGCAAATACAGATCAACCGGTTAGGTGCACCTGATCTCATAGGAGAATATGCCTGTTTTGAAAATCAGCCTTATCCTGCAACCTGTGAATTCATCACAGACGGTACGATGGGCCTTCTGCCTTTTGAAGTAGTGTTCAAACACCTTTCCAATCCGAATTTTTCATTGGAGATCATTAAATCACTGACCGGTAAAGTGGGACTTCTTTCAGCACTTGTGCATAAAGAAACGGTGCTTTCTTCCGAAGCTAAAGTGGCAGATCTTATGCTGCAGAAGCTTTCACTTTTTCATAGATTGAAAAATAATGAATTGGCTTCCATTTTGAATCTTACACCGGAAACCTTTTCAAGAATTTTAACGAAATTTAAAAAAGAGGGGATCATTACCGTTGAGAAACAAAAGATCATCATTAATCATGAAGAGGCTTTATACTCGATCGTAGATACGAATACGATGAAGGATTGTACGAATTGTATCGCGCATTTTAAAGAGCAGATCGGGTATAAAGAGTAGGGTGTGTATTTACACACAATACTGAAGATAAATACAACTCAAATGACTGTAGGGTGTAGTGCCCTCACTACACCCTACAGGTTATACGGCATTTTCCCATTTTTTGAACGCATCATCAAAATAAACCAAACGCTGTTTCTTGAACTCTTTCGTTGAATAGAGTTTTCCGTATTCGGTGAGTCCGCTCTCTTTCGCCATCTCTTCTATGAGAGAGTCGCACTCTTCTTGGCTTTTCCCATGGATCATGGCAAAAAGGTTGTAGGGCCAGTTGGGGTAGCTTGGTCTTAGGTAGCAGTGAGAGACAGCAGAGAACTCTGCCATCTGTCTTCCTATCTCTTCACCTTTCTCTTCAGGGACTGACCAGACAGACATGGCATTGGCACCAAAACCGGCTCTTCTGTGGTTGAGTATGGTGGCAAAACGTCTCATGACACCGGACTCTTTGAGCTCATTGGCAAGGGCAAAGAATTCATCATAACTCAAGTCTAGTTTTTCCGCAGCTATTTTAAAGGGTTCTGACACAACATCAATATCTTTTTGCAACGCTTTAATGACATCAATATGTTTTGGGGTGAGTTCTATCTCTTTATGGGAAAGCTTTTTGAGTTTCTCCTTTTTTGCACGTTTTCCTGTGGTATCCATTTTCACGGAAATTTTGAACATTTTCAATGTAGGAAGGACGATGCCGTCTTCTGCACCTGTCTGCTCTTTTAAAATATCGATGGTCTTTTCCAGACCAAGCTTGGAATCCGGAGCAACAGCCATGGTGAACCAGATGTTGTAGTCATGATTACGCAGATAGTTGTGGCTGACACCGGGATGACGGTTAATGATATCGGCAGCTTTGTCAATATTCTCCTCAGCTACTTTAAATGCAACAAGTGAAGACTTGTACCCCAGTCTTTTGGTATCAAAAATGGCAGATGTCTGCCTGATGATCTTTTCATCTTTGAGCTGTTGTACAAGTTCCAGCACCTCTTCTTCTGTGCTGTTCAGTTTGTCAGCTACGATCTTAAAAGGCCGCTCTGCCATTGGAAAGGCATTCTGCATCTCATAAAGTAGTTCGTTTTGCATTCTTTGTGCTCCATTTTTTCTAAAGTTAGTATATTGAATAATAGTGTAGCGAAGATTGATACATATCAAAGCTATTATGATAGACTTTTGTTATATTAATTTTGACAATGAATAAAAAGGAACACAATGTCTTTTTTCCCCATGTATATGGATATGCAGGATCTAAAAGTTTTAGTGGTCGGCGGGGGTGCTATTGCTACCGAGAAACTTGAAAAACTTGTAGATTTTACCAAAGAGATCACAGTAATAACATCTGAAGTAAGTATGGAAGCCGATCGACTTATCAGAGATCACTGTTTAACACTGTATCAGCGTGCATATAAAAGAGGAGATATCCATGGTTTTGACATTGTCATCGTCGCAACGGATACGGTAGAATTGCATAAAGCCATTTATGAAGAGTCTCGGGGAAGCAGGATCCTGGTCAATTCTGTGGACAATACGGACTATTGTGATTTTATTTTCCCTTCGTATGTACAAAAGGGAGACCTGACCATTGCTTTTTCCACAGGAGGAGCTTCTCCCGCATTTGCAAAATATATACGCAGGCATTTTGAAAAGATCATTCCGGATTCTGTCGGTGACTTTTTAACAAAAATGAAAGGTTTACGCTCTACAATGCCCAAGGGTAAAGAGCGCATGGCCTATTTTGACAGCCTGGTAGAGAAGTATTTTAAAGAGAACTTTAAATAAATATGCGATTCTTGATATAAATCAAGGTTATCTTAATTATAAGTCATTAAAATGACAAAAAACTAAATAGGAGTTAATATGTCTGAAATACTAAAAGAAGCGATTGAAGTTGAAGGGGCAAATGTTCCTTTCTTTACTTATAAAGACGGAGAAGACCAGATCATTGAATTCGATACATCGAAATGCGGACCGCCGGATCCGATGGTCAATGCAATGGCAGGCTTAAAGTTACTGGACGGCCCTAATAAAAAAGTAGTGATGATCAACCATAAAAGTCCCGGAGGCTTACTTGCAAAGATAGGTGAAAATTATGATATCGAAGAGGAAAAGCTTGATGACGGCCGTGTTAAACTGATCTTTTCTTATAAAACCGGTGACAGTGAAGCAGCAGATCTTTCGCAAAACTCTTGTGACGGGTAAATATCAATGAAGCAGGTCTCCAGTGATTTTGCACCTCCTCTGAAACTGATCTCCCCCTTTTTCAAGTACGGGGTGATCTTCTATCTGCTCTCTATGGCAGCCTTACTCTTTTTTGAACCGTCATTTACTTATGAGCAGATGAATATAGCCGGGTGGATCCACCTTTTTTTACTTGGTTTCGTGATGATGGTTATTTTTGGCGCAATGGCACAGCTTATTCCTGTCGTACTGGAAGTAGGACATGTGGTGGTAGATGTCTATTATGTGATCTTCCCGTTG
The DNA here is from genome assembly GCA_964496995.1 of uncultured Sulfurovum sp. Taxonomy (GTDB): domain Bacteria; phylum Campylobacterota; class Campylobacteria; order Campylobacterales; family Sulfurovaceae; genus Sulfurovum. The sequence goes on along the minus strand of CAZCBU010000272.1, from coordinate 50 downwards.
CTTGGCATAGGTACAGGTATGATGGTCGCAGGTTTCTGGCTGATGCCGGC
>CAZCBU010000271.1:0-3959 GCA_964496995.1 uncultured Sulfurovum sp. | reverse complement strand
ATCTCTATGCAGTCACCAATGGCAAGAGCGCTCATAGGCAAAGAAGAGGGGGACGAAGTAGAACTGGTCCTTCCTACAGGTAAAAAAAAGTATGATATTGAAGAAGTGCTGTACGAAGAGATCAACATAGATCATTTAAGTTAAGGAATAATCATGGTAAATGTAGGTGTAGTGGGTGCAAGTGGATACACAGGACTTGAACTGGTAAAGATGTTGGTAACCCATCCGAGATTTACTTTGACCTACCTTGCGACTACGCAGGGTGATACTACGATAGAGCAGTTGCATCCTTCATTGGAGGATGTTATTTCTTTAAAGGTAGATAAAGCAGATGCCGAAGATGTTGCCCAAAATTGTGATCTGGTCTTTCTTGCATTGCCTCACAAGGCCTCTATGGGATTTGCAAAAGAGCTTTTGGCAAAAGGTATCAAAGTGGTTGATCTTTCAGCGGATTACCGTTTGGAACTGGATGCTTATGAGGAACATTATTGTGAGCATGAAGACAAAGAGCATTTGAATGAGGCTGTATATGGACTCATTGAGTACTACCGTGAAGATCTGAAAAATACCAGTCTGGCTGCCGGACCGGGATGTTACCCGACTGCGACACTGCTTGGTATCTTGCCTCTTATCCCGTATATCGATACTTCTGCACCTCTTTTTGTAGATGCAAAGTCCGGTGTGAGCGGAGCAGGGAAGAAACTTTCAGAGAGCACACATTTTGTTACGGTCAATGACAATATTTTTGCCTACAATCCACTCAAACACCGACATGCACCTGAAATAGCAGAGAAGATAGAAAAGATACACGGTGCAAAAATGAATGTGAATTTTGTACCACATCTTATTCCTGCCACTCGTGGAGAGTTGGTGTCAGTTTATGCAACATTGAAAGAAGATATTGATCCGCTTGAAGTACTTAAAAAACATTATGAAAATGATCCATTCATTCGTATACGTGAAATGCCGGTAGATATTAAAAGTACAGCGGGGACACATTTCTGTGATATCTTCGCAGCAAAGAACGGAAATGGATTGTTTGTCTCATCCGCCATCGATAATCTTCTGCGTGGTGCAAGTTCTCAGGCATTGGCTTGTGCGAATCTGATGTGTGGATTTGATGAAGGATTAGGACTCCCTGTCATTGCTTATATGCCTTGATGCGGAAATATAATGATCAACATAAAAGAAAACGCCATATTCATAGCAGACTCCCATTACCCTCATCATGGAGATGCCTTTTTAGACCTTTTAAAACGATTAGATAACAATGAAATACAGACCCCTCAACTTTTTCTTATGGGAGACAACTTCGATCTCCTCTTCGGCTACAATGATTACATCCAAACTTTTGCGAAAGAGGCTATTGTACTTTTGCAAAGTCTTTCCCGAAAGACAGAAATGTATTATTTTGAAGGAAATCATGACTTTTGCCTGCAGTCACTGTTCCCGGATATACAGGTCTATAGCAGAGAAGTGCAACCTGTCACGTTTCAACTTGCCGAAAAAACTGTTTCTATTTCTCATGGTGACAAGTATGCTACAGGTTTCGGGTATGACCTTTATTGTAAGATATTACGCAACAAAACAACATTGACACTGCTCAAACCTTTTGAAAAAGCCATTATTGATCATCGCATGCAAGAACTTTCCAAAAAACACATTTGTCATACATTTGAGAATTTTGAAACAAGGGTCACGGCTATTCTTCAGAGTTATCAGGATGTTGATCTTGTTATAGAGGGACATTATCATCAGGCGAAAAGATTTGGAAAATATATCTCACTCCCCTCACAGGCCTGCCAGCATCAGATCGCTGTGCTGGAAGAGGGTGAGATCGTCTTCAAAAGTCTTTAATGGTCTACTTAACACTCTTTGCTGTTGCTTTCCTTTCTGCAACACTGATACCCTTGGGAAGTGAAGCACTTCTTCTTTATGATGTTTCACAGGGTTATGCACTTTTTCTTTTATGGACTTTTGCTACTGCCGGAAACACTTTGGGTTCAGTATTCAACTATTGGTTGGGATTAAAAGGAGAGTTATATCTGGAGGAGAAAGGGTATCTTTCTTTTAAGAAGATGCACAAAGCAAAAAGATCATTTGATCAATACGGAGGCTGGATATTGCTCTTGTCATGGGTTCCGATCATTGGGGACCCTTTAACTTTCATTGCAGGTGTCCTGCATTATAAATTTAAGATCTTTGTACTTATTGTACTTTTTGCAAAAGCAATACGTTATGCAGTGGTCATTTTTTTAGCGAAAGGTCTGTCTGTCTAAGCTGGTTTGTTTCTTATAGGTTTCATACCTGTATAAATTGAGCTATAATAACGGTACTAAAGGGCACCTCTAATAATAGGTCGTATGTGGGTATGACCTATTATTAGAGGTGCCCTTAAACCTTCCCCTTTAGGACAACGATGCACTCATATATAGGAATACACCACTTTACACCAAGAGCACATTACCAAGCCATCAATGAATTGCTCCCGGTCATCGAACAAACGATGACTGAACAAAATGTTTCAGCACGGATAGGAAAAGAAAATTTCAACAGTTTTAGAGAAGATATTATTCGATGTATGGAAGTCTATTACAAACTTGTAGGGATCGACGATGCGGTCATAGCAGCCAAAGGTGCAGTAGTACCCAGAGGTGTCCTCCCCAGATATACAGAAAGTCTCATAGGGTATTTTCAGTCACTTGAGAGAAAGATCCCGGCTGACAAAGAGATCAGCATTTTAGAGTACTCGGGCGTAGATACGATCAAGATCCGATACAAATATACGGACTCTGTGATCAAAAAACTTGTCAAATTGGCACTGCATGATCAAAGAATATTTGAAAAACCTCTAAAAATATTTCTTAAAGGCGGTGCACTTCACGATCTTGTTGGTATTCAGTTTATCTGTTCTTTCCCTTATGAAAAAGAGTGGATAGCACGAACCCTCTATAATTTTTTTGAGTATGCCAATCGTACAGATGATCATCTTTTATATGGATTTTACAGAGTTGAAAAGAAGAGTGGATACAGAGGGCTTCACTGTGACCATACACTCTTCAATCCGCGTTTTGATGAAGTGATATGCCGTAAAAGAACGGTTGATCCTGTAGCGCCTGACAGGATATTTACCCTGCTTGAACCAGAGGATGAAGGGACTGTTGTGCTTCAAAAGCTCAAAGACTATTTCAATGTTGAAATACAGCTTCATACAACTTTTGAAAACCTTTGGTCATCGATGGAGCATAAGAACAGTTATAATATTCAAGCCAAAGGTTTGGGACGCAACAGCAAAATAACCGTACAGTGGAAAATGCTTTCTGACAATATGAAAAATCTTGAAAAGCAGTTTGAACGACTGCAGGTCGATACAGAACAGGCACGTTTTGAAATTTTGCATCATGAAGAATATATCGCTATTAAAGAACTTTTGGATCAATTTGATTCAAATTTATACTTTGTTCATGAGACATCGGCCAAGAAAATAGCAGATATTGAAGATGATCTGAAAAATCATGAAATATCACGACAGGATTATGTGGAACAATTGCTTTCAGAGGCTTCCTCAATGAATGATTTTGCTTCGAAACAAAAGGAACCGACCGTTCAAATCATTTTCAAGATGCACAGTGCTTTTATCTATTATGGTCTGGCAAGTCAAAGTCAATATTTCAATACAGAAGATATCCGTGTATTTGTTAAAAAAGCTTTGAAAAGCTATGGAGATATCAGTTTTTTTCTCTCTGATCATCCAGAAATATATAAGGGAAACCTTATCAATATTGTTGCGATATACCGCTATCTTACTTTGGCACAAAAGTATGGACTGGGTATGATACACCCTCCGAAGGAACTCTTTGATCCTGAGAGTATGACGGTAGTGGACTATGAAGAGAATCTTGCTCTTTTTAAAAATGGTATAGCGCTTCTTCTCAGTTTTTCTGAAGAGGAACTCAAGC
>CAZCBU010000270.1:0-7005 GCA_964496995.1 uncultured Sulfurovum sp. | reverse complement strand
ATTGCTCTTATGTTTTTTCCTATAGTACTGGTGTACTATTTATATCCAATACTTGGTATACCTATTATCGTATGGTGGGCGATGTTTATGTCTCTTGCTTTTGTGAGACTCTATTTGGCTTATCTTAAGAAAAACGATCTGATAAAACTCCAACTGCTTACATGGTATAAACTTTTCGTCATTGCTGCATTTTCAACTGCAACAATATTTTCATTGCTTGGGAGTGTCGTACTTTTTTATCTTGATGAAGTACAGCAGATGCTGATAGTAACTTCGTTAATCGGTTTAAGTGCTGGTTCAATGAGCTCTCTTTTCCCGGATATCCGTATTGTTATCGGCTATACTGCCATTATTCTTATACCCACAATTGTGTCACTTCTGTTAATAGGCAGCAGTATACATGTTATTTTGGCTTTGCTGGTAGCTATCTATTTTATAACACAGATCACTATCATTCTGAATACCTACAAACAAAACACTGCATTGGAAAAACAAAAAGAGGAGATATATCAGGAACAGTTAAAGCTGCTTAAAAAAGAGGAAGCTTTGGATTATTTCTTTGACCAGGCACCCATCGGGATATTCTCTTATGATATGGATCTGAGAGTGACAGATACCAATCAGGCTTTTTTGGAACTTTTTGGCTTGAACCGGGGAGAGATGATCGGTAGAAATTTGAAAAATTTACCGGATGGTCGTCCTCTGTCAGTTCTGGAAAAAGCACTATATCAGGCAGAAACCTATTCCGGTCCGTATACATCTATCAAAGGTTATGATCTGTGGGTTGAGGCACAGTGTTTTCCTGTTCATAACTATTATGAAGACGTTGTAGGCGGTATTTGTCTTATAGATAATAAAACAAAAGAGCATGAAGCACTTAAAGAGATAAAATATCTGGCATCGCATGATCCTCTCACTTCCTTGTTGAACAGGAGAGGATTGAAAGAGTATGTGAATGATTTTATGAAAAAAGAGGAACATAGCTATTTATATTCTCTTATTGTCTACCTTGATCTCAATAAATTCAAACATATCAATGATTCTTTGGGACATAAAGCCGGTGATAAACTGCTTATAGCTGTGTCTGAGCGCTTAAAACTGTCTATCAAAGAGACATGTCTGCTGAGTAGATTCGGAGGGGATGAATTTATTATTGTTTCACCTTTTGTTGCCGATAATATGGATGATGCGAGGAGAGAATCACAGATCTGTATTGAACATATACAAAAGGCTTTTATGGAACCATTTACCATAGATACAATGAAGCTGTCTATAAAAACCAGTTTGGGTATAGTGATCATTGAACCCAATAATGTTAATATCGAAGAGATCATCCGTTATGCCGATATTGCAATGTATCAGGCAAAAAAAACCACTTCGAATTATACTTCATATTATGATACTGCTCTGGATGTTGAAAGAAAAAGGATCTTTACTTTGCAGCATGGCCTGCTGTATGCCGCAGAAAAAAATGAGTTGAAAGTCTTTTTACAGCCTTTGGTTATGATGCAGGATGACACATTGCTTGCAGCAGAATCACTTTTAAGATGGGAACATCCGACCTTGGGCTTTTTGTCACCGATGGAATTCATACCGATCGCAATAGAAACAGGATTGATATCAGAGCTCACATGGTGGCTGATAGAAGAGATATGCAAATATATACATGATCTTAAAGAGAAAGGGTTATGGAATTTGAACTATATTTCCATTAATGTCAATGCCAAACAATTATTGTTAAAACATTTTGTAGACCAGCTTTTGGGGCTGCTTTCAAAATATGGCTTAAGTGCTTCAGATATACTCATAGAGATCACGGAAAGATCGATTATTGACAATTTTGAAGATACACAGGAAGTTATCAATATTTTACACAAAGAGGGTATCAAGTGTGCTATTGATGACTTCGGTATAGGATATTCATCACTCTCATACCTGAAGAAGCTCTCTTTTGATACGCTGAAGATCGATATGGAATTCATTAAAGATATTGAAGCCAATTCAGAAGATATTGCTTTGGTAAGAACCATACTTGAGATAGGAAAACACTTTCATTACAATATTGTCGTGGAAGGAATAGAAGAGGAGAAACAGAAAGAGTTACTGCTTGAGATAGACAAAGATCTAGTCTATCAGGGATTCCTTTTCTCCCAACCCCTGCCTGCTGATAAATTTCAAGAAAAGTATTTAGAAAAATAAAGAAGACGTATTAAAATACGATCTGTCCGTCATTCTGCATTCTCATCATGATCTCTTTGGCTTTCTGGTGTCCCTGGAATGACGCTTTTCGACACCACTCTATGGCTTTCTCTTTATCCTCTTCACACCCCAGACCCATATCGTAGAGTGCACCAAGGTTGAACTGTGCAGAAGCATTGTTCGCCATAGCCGCTTTTTTGAAGAGCACATAGGCTTTTTTATAATCCTGCTCAACTCCGCGACCCTCTTTGAACATGGCGGCAAGGTTGTTGAAGGCCTCTATATTCCCGCGTTTTGCAGACTCCTCGTACCAGAATGCAGCTTCCGAGAAGTTCTGTTCACAGCCTTCACCGTTCTCAAGCATCAACGCCACTTCAAACTGTGCCACAGGCACTTCTCTTGTAGCCGCTTCGAGATAATTCTCAAACGCCTTTTTGGAATCCTGTCCTACACCAAAACCTCTGAAGTAAAGAAATCCGAGATAGTAGAATGCGGTCGGCTCTTTTTGTTCTGCCAGTTGTGTATAGAGTGTGAATGCTCTATCATACTCTTTGGCGAGCAGGGCATCATAGGCTTCTTTGATATGTGTTTGCATGGTATTATACTCCTGATTTCGTAAAGATAAGGCATGCCTTATCCCTACAGTTGGCTATTGAAAGTTTGCCAGTTCTGCGGACACTTTGGTCATCTTGTTCTGTGCATCTTCCAGTGCCTGTCTGTTTTCGGCAATGACCGCTTCCGGAGCATTGGCAACAAAACGCTCATTCTTGAGCATACCGTTAAGTTTTTGGATCTCTTTTTCAAGTTTCTCCTGCTGACGTGTCAGCTTGGTAATGATTGGCTGCATGTCTATCTCGCCTGTTGGCAGGTAGACTTCAAGGTTGTCTGAAACATCGGTGATGGAGTCAGCCACTTTGGCATCAACAAATTCAATGCTCAGGACTTTTCCCAATTTCTCAATAAATGGCTTTGCCATCTCTGTATCGATACTTCCGGCAAGTTTCTCATCTATTTTGATGTAGGCTTTGTCAATTTTGGAGTTCCCCATGTCAATAATGACTTTTGCACGTCTGAGTGCCGTAATGGACTCTTCAATGATGGCGAACATCTTTTCCGCTTCTTCATCCTGAGTGATCGCTTTAGGGAAGTTTCTGATCATCAGTGATTCTCCCTCTTCAAGTGTTGTCCCTGAAAGCTTATGGTAGAGGTGGTCAGAGATGAACGGCATGAACGGAGAGACCATTTTCAAAGTTTCTTTAAAGATGGCCCCAAGTTCCACAATGCTCTCTCTGTCCGCTTTGGAGTACTCGATCCCCCAGTCACAGAACTCATTCCATACAAAGTTGTAAAGAATTCTTGCTGATTCGTTGAACTTATAGGTCTCCAAAGTCTCACGTACCTCTTCAACCGCTTTGGCAAGTCTGCTCTGCATGTAACGGCCAAGTGGTGTCTTCACCTCTATGTCCTGCAGGTCCTTGAATGTATCGACATTCAACTGCAGATAGTTCGTTGCATTGTAGAGCTTGTTGGTAAAGTTCCTGAACTGCTCAAGGTTTTTCGCACCAAGTTTGATGTCTCTTCCCTGAACAGCCAAATATGCCAGTGTAAAGCGTATGATATCTGCAGAATGCTCTTCAACCATATCGAGCGGATCGATCACATTTCCTTTGGACTTGGACATCTTTGCTCCATGCTCATCACGTACCAGTGCATGCATATAAATATCTTCAAAAGGAAGTTCACCGGTAAAGTGCTCACCCATCATCATCATACGTGCGACCCAGAAGAACATAATATCAAAACCGGTGATCAGCAGAGAGTTCGGATAGAAATCTTCCATGTCTGTATCGTTATACAATTCATGCAGTTTTCCGTTATTTCCCCAGCCAAGTGGTGACATTGCCCAGAGTGCCGAAGAGAACCATGTATCGAGTACATCAGGATCCTGTGTCATTTTTTTGCTTCCACATTTTGGACAGGCTTCCGGCTCATCTGCTTTATCTGCCCACTGGTGACCGCAGTCGTCACAGGTAAAGACAGGTATACGGTGTCCCCACCAAAGCTGACGGGAGATACACCATGGACGAAGTTCATCCATCCAGGCAGTATATGAGTTGATCCAGTGAGGAGGGTGGAAAAGACTGGTACCTTTTTTAGCGCGTTCTTTGGTCTCTTCTTTGGTTTTATCAATGGAATTCTGCGCCATTTCTGACGAGAGGAACCACTGTGTAGAGATGAAGGGTTCAACAATGTTCTTACATCGGTAACAGTGACCTACCTGATGTACATGTTCTTCGATCTTAGTGATATATCCGGCATTTTCAAGTGCTTTGACGATGACCGGGCGTGCTTCAAGGCGCTCCAGTCCTGCAAATTCACCACAGTACTCGTTCAAGATCCCTTTTTCATCAAAGACTTTAATGAAGTCAAGGTTATGTCTCTTTCCGACAGCATAGTCATTCTGATCATGTGCAGGTGTGACCTTTACCACACCGGTACCAAAGTCCATATCGACATGTTCATCGGTAATGACTTTGATCTTTCTGTCCGTCAAGGGTAAGAGTACTTCTTTTCCGACGATATCTTTATATCTGGCATCATCAGGATGGACCATAATGGCTGTATCTCCAAAGTATGTTTCCGGTCTGGTCGTTGCTACTTCAAGCTCACCCGAACCGTCAGCGAATTTGTAGATCATCGTATAGAACTTACCTTTTACTTCATCGTGTTCTACTTCGATGTCAGAAAGGGCACCGTCATGTGTACACCAGTTGACCATGTAATTGTTCTGTGTGATGTGACCTTCATTGTAGAGAGAGACAAAAGCTTCTTTGACCGCTTCTTTAAGACCCTCATCCATCGTAAATCGTTCACGCTTCCATGCCGGGGTTACTCCTAGCTTTCTCATCTGGTGGACGATGTTACCACCTGATGTCTCTTTTTGTAACCAGGCACGCTCGAGGAATTTTTCACGTCCCAATGCCTCTTTGGTCGTACCTTCTGCCAAGAGCTGTTTTTCAACAATGTTCTGTGTAGCGATCCCTGCATGGTCCGTTCCCGGCTGCCAGAGTGTTTTAAACCCGTCCATACGTTTGTAACGGGTGATGATGTCCTGCAAAGTGAAGGTGAGGGCATGCCCGATGTGAAGAGATCCGGTCACATTCGGAGGAGGCATCATAATGGAAAAGTTCTTCCCTTCTTCCTGAATACTTTTATTGCCTTCTATTTCAAAATAACCGCGCTCCTCACAGAGTTTGTAGTATTTATCTTCCACTTCTTTTGGATCATATGTTGCTTTTTTTTCTGTTGCTTCGCTCATAGCTTTGTCCCTATGCTTTAATATAGCCGCGATTATACCAAAATGGTGCTTGTTCTTTTATTTCTCTTGCGTTATACTGCTTATAAAGGAGTACGGATGACCTATAGAGCGTGGTTTGAATCGCATGCAAAAAAACATGAGAACATTATGAAAACACTGGATCATTTAAGTGATGATGAAGTGATAGATTACTTTATCTATGAGAATATGCAGAAAGAACATCCAGATTTCTGTCCTCTTTATGCTGATGACACCAAGTGTCACGATATGAATGAACTCAACTGTTATTTTTGTGCCTGTATGCACTTTAGGTTTTCTGATACGGGTCTGACAAGGGAGGGAGCTGAGACCAGATACAGTCTCTGTAGTATAGAAGCAAAAGAAGCACACGATTTTATATCTGATGATGCTATTCATTTGGATTGCTCAGCCTGTCTGATCCCGCATAAAAGATCTGTGGTGAAAAAATATTTTTCTAGAAATTGGCGTGAAGCTATGAAGAAAACGATTATAAATAGCTAAAATACTTTTAATATTAAGAATAACGTAACGCATAAATGACTAAAATAAAATAAGTGCTTATTATAAGTTAAATAGTTTGTCAAATACCGTAAAGTGAGTAAAATGTCAGATTCATTAGTGTTAGCTTCTATTATGATCGCCGCTTTGGTCATACTTCTTCCGCTTCTTTTTCATCTTACCCGATATCTTGGCGTCTCTTCCGACAATGTTCGTAAAAATGAAACAGTGGAAGGTGGGATCCGTTTGGTGCATAAAGATGCTTTTGAGAGTTTTAATGTCAAATTCTTTCTGATCGGGATCATCTTCCTCATCTTTGATGTGGAGATCCTCTTCATGTTCCCCTGGGCACTGAACCTTCGTGACCTGGGATTGTTTGCACTGATGGAAATGTTCGTCTTTATCGCACTGCTTTTTGGCGGGTTGATCTATGTATATAAATCAGGGATACTGAAATGGACTTAAGTAACACCAATCTGCTGGATGAAGAGATCGTAACCACTAAGATAGATGCAGTCATCAACTGGGGACGTGAAGCATCCCTTTGGCCATTTGTATTCGGAACAGCTTGCTGTGCTATTGAATTTATGGCAACGGCTGCAAGCCGATATGACATTTCCCGTTTTGGTGCAGAAGTTCTCCGCTTCTCTCCCCGTCATGCAGACCTGCTTGTAGTAGCCGGTACTGTCTCGTATAAGCAGGCACCCATTTTAAAGCAGATCTATGATCAGATGCCTGAACCCAAATGGGTTGTTGCTGTAGGAGCCTGTGCTTCCTCTGGAGGATTTTACGACAATTATACCACCCTGCAGGGCATCGATGAAATCGTTCCTGTCGATGTCTATGTTGCAGGCTGTCCTCCCCGTCCTGAAGCTATTCTGGATGCGGTTATGGATATACAGAGACAACTGAAACGTGAGCCGAAGTTTGAGCTGAGACATATGGATTACAAAGGCAAACTTGATGAT
>CAZCBU010000269.1:0-5942 GCA_964496995.1 uncultured Sulfurovum sp. | reverse complement strand
GTTTTAATTTATAATTCTCTGGATGATAAAGATTATGAAGAAGTGCTGCGTATCCTGAAACCGAAAATCAAGCGTGTAGAGATCATCCACATCGAATCTCAGCGTGCTACAGTGACTGAAGAGATCGAAAAAGCTTTGGAGATGGTGGGATTACCCTATAATGATTTTCAACATAAGATCGATAAGAGTGAAAAGTATCTTGTTTTCGGATCATTCTATGTGGTGGAAGCATTTTTGAAGCTAAGAAAAAATATGTAGGTTGCGTTTTCCAACGCAGCAAAAAGAGAGATAATGTACCAAAGTAATATATACGAATATTTAGAAGAAGTAAAAACAACTAAACTGCTCATCTGCAAAGATGACAAAGAATCTGTACAGATTCGCGATGTAGCGGTTTTACTTGGATATGATACTTATGTTTTACCCGATCTTAGAGTCAGTGTAGGTGAAGATCTTCGTTCTTACGGTGAGGATCTTCAGGATCTTTTTACACAACTTTCCGACTATCATGCAAGCGGGAAGAAAAAAGTATTGATCTCTCCTGTACGAACGCTGCTTATTCCTTTTCCAAAACCGGAGCTTTTTGGCAGAAAAAAGATCGAATTCGGTGATACCCTGGACCTGAAAGGTTTGAAAAATACTTTGTATCAATGGGGATACCATTTTGTCGATATTGCTTCTCAGAGAGGAGAGGTTTCTTTCCGTGGGGATATTATAGATATTTATCCCATCCATGTCGATAAACCGTATCGTATTTCACTCTTTGATGAAGAAGTGGAAGCGATCCATATTTATGATGAAGGAACACAGAAACGTTTGGGTGATGAGTTGGAAACACTGGAGATCACTCCGGCATTCCTGGCTTTGGACCAAACACAGTTTGAGAGCTTGAAAAGCCGTTGTGAACGAAGTACCTATGATACTTTTGTAAAAGATGTAGACTCCCTCGGTCTTTGGCATTTGGATGATCTTGGCGTGAGTGCTCTGGAACTTTTTGATGCTGTCTGGGCATCTGATCTGGATGAAGAACTCAAAGAGATCTATGAATTAAGCGAGCCCTTGGTCCCCAGAAAAGCATTTCTTCTGCCGGCTATTCCGGAAGGGAACAGATACCGCGATCTTGAAGCGGTCATCCCCAATAAACTGCTTGAATCCCATAAAGACAAAAAGATCACGATCCTTGCCAAAAACGAGAGTATCATACGTGGTTCGGAATTGAATTCTTTTGAGAATATTGAGTTCATCTATCAGGAAGGGATCGTCAATCTTCTTGGTGCTGACAGACTTATTTTGTCACTTAACAAACCGATCAAACGCAAACGGGTCAAAAAAGCCAGTATTATTTTGGATGAGTTGAAACCCGGTGATTATGTGGTGCATGAAAATTACGGTGTCGGTATTTTCAGGGGGATCGAAAAACGGGATGTCCTTGGGGCTACTTCCGAGTTTGTGGTGATGATGTACCAAAATGAGGATTCCCTGCTGATACCTGTTTCCAATCTTGAAGTCATCGACCGATATGTTGCTGAAGGCGGTTCCTTGCCTGTTTTGGATAAGCTGGGGAAAGCCAGTTTTAAAAAGCTTAAAGCCAAAGTAAAAGAGAAACTTTTTGCCATTGCTTCACAGATCATCAATCTTTCTGCCCAGAGACATTTGAAAAAAGGTATTGTGCTTAAAAATGATCTGGAAGAGCATGCCATCTTTATGTCTGAAGCCGGCTTTGTACATACGGAAGATCAGGAGCGTGCCATCAATGATATGCTGGACGATATGGCTTCGGGTAAGATGATGGACAGACTGCTCTCCGCAGATGTGGGATTTGGTAAGACCGAAGTGGCGATGAACGGGATGTTCGTAGCAGTAAAGAACGGCTATCAGGCGATGATGATCGCACCTACTACGCTGCTCTCTTCCCAGCACTATAAAAGTCTTAAAGAGCGTTTTTATTCCCATGGGATCAAAGTGGCCAAACTGGACAGATTCTCCACAGCCAAAGAGAAAACACTGACACTCAGAGGACTTGAGGAAGGAACGATCGATGTGGTTGTAGGAACCCATGCCTTGCTCAAAGCCAAATTCAAGAACCTTGCACTGGTGATCATTGATGAAGAGCATAAATTCGGGGTGAAACAGAAAGAGGCGCTCAAAGAGATCGCTATCGATGTGCATCTGCTCTCTATGTCAGCCACACCGATCCCGCGTTCACTGAACCTTGCGATGTCAGAGGTGAAAAGTTTTTCAGAGATCCTGACACCACCGACAGAACGACAGGGTGTTAGAACCTTTGTAAAGTCGTATGATGAGAAGGTCATCAAAGAAGCTATTTTACGTGAAATGAGACGCGGCGGGCAGATATTTTATGTCTTTAACTCCATTGCAGGCATAGAAGAGAAGAAAAAAGTGCTTTTGGACATTCTTCCTAAGCTGCGTATAGCCGTTCTGCATTCAAAGATCTCTGCCAAGGAAACTGAAGACGAGATGATGCTTTTTGAAGACGGTGAGTATGATGTACTGCTCTCTACTTCCATTGTGGAATCCGGCATCCATATGCCTCATGCCAATACGATGATCGTTGATGGGGCAGACAATTTTGGTATTGCCGACCTGCATCAGCTTCGCGGACGTGTAGGGCGTGGTGGGAAAGAGGGATTCTGTTATTTTGTCGTGACAGATAAAGAACGTTTGACAGACAATGCCAAACGACGGCTTTTGGCCCTTGAATCCAATTCGGATCTGGGTTCCGGTGCCGTATTGGCTTTTCATGACCTTGAGATCCGCGGGGGAGGGAATATCATCGGAGAAGCCCAGTCTGGGCACATTAAACAGATAGGATATTCCCTCTATCTTCGTATGCTCGAAGATGCGATCAAGGAGCTGTCCGGACAGGACAAAGAGGTGGCACAGAACATCGATATGAAACTGGCGATCGAAGCGTATCTGAATGAAGAACTCATAGAAGAAGACCGTTTGCGTCTGGAACTGTATCGCCGTTTGTCACTCTGTGAGACCACAGGCGAAGTGTATGAGATCGAATCGGAGATCGCAGACAGGTTCGGAAAACTCGATATGATCACCCGGCAGTTCATTGATGTGATCATCATGAAAGTGCTTGCCCGCGATAAAGGTATTTCAAAAGTCTCTTCTTATGGTGAAAACGTTTTTATTGAGTTTAGAGAAGAGGGGAAAGAGCGTTTAGTATTGAAATCTCGAAGTAAAGATGATGATGATATTATTGCCACGGCAATGGGATACTTGAAAAAATGATATACCCTCAGTTTCAGCAACTTATTAATCTTGGGTTGTTGTTACTTTTGGGGAAATATGCAGCCCATATCTATCTTCCGTGGAAGCACATTCTACTGATCTTGCTTGTGACGGTGTGCATAGAACATCTTATGCTCTATATGAAAGAAAACGAGATCACTTTTTTCTCTTTTTCTTCTCTCTCTACTGCTATAGGCGTAATGCTGATGATGGTTACGTCTTCTATATGGATAACTATACTGCTTATTACATTTGGACTTTTCCAAAAACATTTTCTACAGTATAAAAATGAACATTTTTTTAATCCTTCCAATTTTGCATTAATGATGGGGTTACTGTTTTTTTACCAGGATGCGCATATTGTTCTGGGACAATTGGGAGATAGTACAGGATTAGGTATTGTTGTTGCTTTGTTGGGAATAAGTATATTATACAGAGTAGATCGTTGGATCATTCCACTGTCTTTTTTCATAGTCTATTTGGTGTTGCAATATGTCTTTGTTGTAAGTAATGATCCCGTACTGATCATGGAAAATATTTATGATCGGTTTTATTCTGTTTCCTTCATGGTTTTTATTTTGTTTATGCTTACGGACCCAAAGACCACGCCACAGAAAGGTTGGCAGCAAATCATGTTTTCTGTATTCATAGCGGCAGTAGCCACCTTGCTTGATTATATTCACGGGTTCAGAGTACAACATCTTTTTATGTCTCTTTTTGTACTCTCTCCGCTTGTTCCACTTTTAATGAACTGGAAAAAGTTTCATTATAAAACATTGCTTGTTATGAGTATCGCGATGCTATTTTTATCTCTAAGTGCTATAATTTACATCGAAATGAAACCCCCATACTATTTTGAAATGGAGGGATAAATAGCAGGGAGCAAGTAGCTGGTGAACAGAGAGATAAAAATAAGTATTGGATTATTGGTGATTGGACTATTGGTGATCACTGTGTATTGGTTTATACCGCAGGATACACCTGTACCAAAGATATTGAAACCAAAAGTATCTGTTGACGAGCTGATTATTTTGCCCCAGTATGAAAAAAGTATTTATCAAAATATCCCTGAAGTCAAAAGTTACCTGTCCGATATTAAAAAAATGATCAGAAGCGGGCAGGCAGTACTCCCTCTACAAGACAATGAATTGGACAGCAGTACCAGAACCGTACAAAGTATTCTCCTAAAAGATACAGATTTTCTCAAAGATACTAAACACGGAGGAAAATTTCTGCATAATGATATGATGCGTATTTTACCTGCTATTGTAAGCAGTTTGAATGATAAAGATCAGAGTATCTGCCAGAGACATAGATGCTATCAGGCAGAGAAGTATAACTTCGTAACCAATACGACCACCAGAGCTATTGTGAATGCAGATGAGGGTAAAATACTTTCTATAGAGAGATACAGTAATATGCAACCCGATATCTCTTTGCGTTTGACACATATTGCCCAAGCCATAGCACTGTCTGCACCAGAAGTCAAAAAAGAGTTGGGCTTTACACCGGCTAAAAAAGATATCACGATGGCAAATGTCAGAGGTACTATGAAGGAGTCTCCTTGTGAGAATACTGATCATCTTTGTGTTGCCCCTACGTTTACAGATCACCAAAAAGAAAAGGCACTCTGGGCTGTGGTAGATCTGACAGAGTTGAAACTGGCAGCTGCCAAGTGGGCAGGGTTGGGTAAAACAACTACGCCAGCCTGTATTTCGGAGCGTTCTCTGCAAAACCGTTACATTATGAAAAATTTCTGCCAGAAGAACAATGTACTGGAAAAGAACGGTTGGAAGATCACTTACCGTTTAACAGGCTCAGACGGATTGGAAATACGGGATGTCAGTTTTGAAGGTAAGCCGGTATTGACTTCTGCCAAGATCGTGGACTGGCATGTGAGCTATCAGCAAAAAGACGGAGAAAATTTAGATACCAGTACAGAAACCTATATTGAGGGCAGAAGGGTAGAGTTCGTACGTGGTGAAGGTGATACCTACCTCTTTGGATACAACGATGCTATGGGGTGTCCTCTCTTCTCTACTTCTGTTGTCCTGGCCTTTAACGGACCTCAGGTAAGAGCACTTAAAAACGGTAATGGATTCATGCTTACACAGGATTTCCGAAATCCAAAATGGCCAATGGCATGTAACTATCGCTATGAAAACCGTTTTGAGTTTTATGATGATGGCTCATTTCGTGTAGTGGGTGTAAATAAAGGACGAGGATGTGGAGACAATGCCATCTACAGACCGGTGATGCGTATAGATATGGCATTGGATAAAAAAGAGAACTTCTACAGTTATGATGGTGCATGGAAGATTTGGGAAAAAGAAAATGCAGATCGGCTTTCCCCTATCCCTATAAATGATGCATACCCTTACAAGATCATTTCTGCCGATGATCCTCAAAAAGGATATTATATAGAACCTAATTATGGGCAGTTTGAAGATAACAGCAGAGGAGACAATGCCACGCTTTTTGTAACAAGGTTCAAAGAGAATGAAGGAGACAAAGACTTGCTTACTTTAGGTTCTTGTTGTAATTTAAAAGAAGATGGTGTAGAACGTTATATTGAGGGAAAAGAGTCTATTAAAGATACAAATATTGTTCTTTGGTATGTACCGCGTATACGCAATGATGCTAGACAAGGTCATGAATATTGCTGGGCAGATACAATG
>CAZCBU010000268.1:0-4001 GCA_964496995.1 uncultured Sulfurovum sp. | reverse complement strand
TGAAGCGAGTACAAAAATGAAGGCTGCCATGAAGTTGAGCCAGGATCTGTCTATACCTTCAAAAATGGAGGCATCCTGATTGACTAAAAAGAGGAACATGACGGGGGCTAAGAGTAGACGGGTGAAGGCTAGGATGTTCGGGATATTGAATATTTGTGGATTTGCCATCATTTCTCTTTTTGATTATATAAATGGTGGGCTATTGCCCACCCTACATATGTTTAATACCGAATATAATTTAAATTGCATGTAGGGTGGGCAATAGCCCACCACCACAATAGTCAATCATTATTATCTGAATGTTGTCCCGCCATCTACTACCAGGGTTTGTCCTGTGATCCATGATGCTTCGTCGGTACAGAGGAAGTAAACAGAACCGGCAAGGTCTTCCGGGCTTCCCATTCTGCTGACTGCTGAACGTTTGATGGTCTCTGCTTTTACCTCTTCGTAGTTGGTAAAGGCTTTGAGTGCGTCTGTATCGATCGGTCCGCCTGAAACTGCATTTACACGGATGCCCATTTCCCCCAATTCAACGGCAGCATAACGGCTCATGGCTTCTACTGCTGCTTTGTTCGTACCGTGACCTGCATAGTTGTCGATGTAAATGAGGTTACCTGTTGATGAAAGTGTCACAATGGCACCGCCACCCACTTTTTCCATACGTACAGCTGCTTCCTGGGAACCGCGTACAAAGGCACCGACTGTTGCAGTAAAGATGTTTTGCAAACCTTTTTTAGGTCTGAGTTTCATGAATTTACCGTAACCGCCAACTACCGGGCGTCCGTAGATCATAGCATTGGAGACAAAAAAGTCTACTCTGTCAAAGTCTTCATCGATCGCAAGGAAAAGTGTTTTGAATTCATCCAATTCTAAAATGTTGAGTGGGTAAGCTTTTGCTTTTACACCATATTTGTTCGTAAGGTCTGCAGCGATCTCATCTGCTGCTTCTTTGTTGGAATTGTAAGTAAATGCAACATTCACACCTTCAGATGCGAACTTCTCTGCACATGCTTTACCGATCCCTTTTGTGGCACCGGTAATGACGACGGTTTTACCTTTCATATTTGACATCTGTTACACTCCTACGATTTTATATTTTTTCATGACGCTTTCGATCTTCTTCATATTGTCAGCACTTGGTGCCAGCAATGGCAGTCTGTATTCCAAAGTCTCTGTCAATCCAGCTATGTACATGGCTGCTTTGATCGGTATCGGGTTGCTTTCACAGAAAAGTACTTTGTTGATCTCAAAGAGTTGATCGTTGATCGCTTTTGATCTTTTAAGATCACCTTCCAGTGCTGCATGTGTCAAGTCTGCTTTCATATCCGGCAGAAGGTTTGCTGTCACGGAAGTGATCCCTTTCCCTCCACTTGCCAAAATAGGAAAGTCGATGGCATCATCACCTGAGAAGACATAAAGTTCAGGTACTTTTGCCAAAAGCTCAACTGTTCTTTCTATAGAACCTGTCGCTTCTTTAATCCCCATAATATTCTCTACATCATCAAAAAGTCTTTTGACCGTGTCCGGAAGTATGTCTACACCGGTACGTCCCGGTACATTGTAAAGCATAAAAGGTACTTTGACTGCAGAAGCAATGGCTTTGTAGTGCTGGTAAAGACCTTCCTGACTTGGTTTGTTGTAGTAAGGACTTACTGAAAAGAGGGCATCTACACCGCATGATTCTGCATGCTTTGCAATGTCTATGGCTTCACGTGTCGAGTTGCTTCCTGCACCGGCAAGGACTTTACACTTTGTACCTTTGGTAACTTCTACGGCGATCTCGATACATCTTTTATGCTCGTCAAGTGTCAGTGTTGCTGATTCTCCTGTTGTTCCTACTGGGCAGACAGCATCAATGTTGTGGTCTATCTGTCTTTGTATGAGACTGGCATAGGTTGCTTCATCCAAAATACCGTTTTTAAAGGGTGTAATGACTGCGGTCGTTGCACCTGAAATGTAATTGTTCATTCTTCTTATCCTACTTTTTTTCTTCTTGTTTTTTGAGTATCACGGTAGTTGAAAGATCGTGGTCAAAATACTTTTTAGCAATATCGCTAATATCTTTGAGTGTAATTTTATCTAATTTCTCTTCATATTCAAGTAAAGGTTCGATATTCCCCTTCACATAATAGTCCCCATAGAGACTTGCAACAGAATTCGAACTCTCCAAAGAGTAGATGAATTCTGCTTTTGTGTTGATCTTGATCTTGTCAAGTTCCGCCTGGGTGACGTCACCGTTTTTGATCTTTTCCAATTCTGAGAGGATCTCTTTTTCTACAGTTTCCGGTTCAACGCCAGGCGAGCAGAGTGCCATAATGAGGAAAACACCCGGGTCTTTCATCTCCATATTGTATCCGTAGATCTGGTTGACCAGTTGTTTTTCCTGAACAAGTTTTTTCTCAAAACGTGAAGATTTTCCTGAGCTTAAAATTTGTGAGATCGCAGAGAGTACCAGCTGGTCTTCATGTTCAAAATTGGGAATAGAATAGACAATGGCTAAGGTATCTACTTTGTTACTCTCCTTATGTAGTACAGCTCTTTTTGCTCCGTCTACTTTAGGCTCAACCATCGTGACTTTTGGGATCTTATTTTCATTTTTGATCTTTCCAAAATATTTTTCGGCTTCAGAAAAAACGACTTTGGGGTCAATATCACCTGCAACGATGAGTGTCGCATTGTTAGGTTGATAATAACGATGGTAGAAATCTCGGATATCTTCAATCTTCCATGAGAGGATATCTTCCATAAAACCAATCGGCAGCCAGTGGTACGGATGGTATGTGAAATGGGTGTTAAAGAGCCTGAAATACATGTAACCCATAGGATTGTTGTCTGTTCTTAAACGTCTTTCTTCTGCAACCACATCACGCTCTTTTTGAAATTCTTCATCGGTTAGTTTCAGGTTATGCATCAATTCTGAAAAAAGATCAAAGGTCATGCCCAGATTTTTACTAGCCGTTTTGATGAAATAATGTGTATGGTCAAATCCTGTGGCTGCATTGTTCACTCCCCCGCGACTTTTAACGATCGTATCAAATTCACCCTCTTTGAGTTTATCTGTTGATTTGAAACTCAAGTGTTCAAGCATATGTGCCATACCACTTTTCCCCATGACCTCGTTTCTGCTACCGACTTTGTAGTAAATATCAGTTGTGATGACCCCGGAGTCGTTATCCATAGGAATGACAACGATCTCAAGTCCGTTGTCCAAGGTTTTTGTAAAATGTTTTGGTAGAGAGTTTGCCATTGATAATCCTGTAAATAGTATCAATCCTAAAATTGATTTTTTAATTGTTTGTTTAATATTCATATATGCTCCACGTAGGGTGCGTTTCCCAACGCACCAATATCATTAAAAGTGCGTTGGGAAACGCACCCTACATTATTTCCAATCCGCTCCGATAGCTTCAGAAATATGTGTATATCCGTCTGCCTGTAAAAGCTTGACAAGTCCTTCGTTGATCTCTTTAATGAGTGCCGGTCCCTTATAGATAAGCATAGAGTATACCTGAACCAGTGATGCCCCTGCTTTAATACGCCTGTATGCCTCTTCTGCAGAGTCGATCCCTCCGACAGAGATAAGCAGGGTTTTCCCGTAGAGTTCTTTTCCGATAGACCTAAAGAGTTGGTAAGATTTCTCTGTCAACAAGGCACCTGAGATCCCGCCAAAATCTTTTGCATGTTCAGTGAGCGAATAGTCAATGGTCGTATTGGTCGCGATGATCCCCGCTGCGCCTGCATCTACAGCTGTATTACAGAGTGCTATGGCATCTTCTGCTGTCATGTCAGGAGCTATCTTTAGAAGCACCGGTTGATCGGTGATCTCTTTTGCCAAAGCAAAGATGTCTTTAATGAACTGTTCATTCTGAAGATCTCTGAGTCCCGGTGTGTTCGGTGAAGAAATGTTTATGACAATGTAGTCCCCGTACTCTTTAAACGTTCTAAAAAGTGTTTCATAGTCGTTGAGTGCATCTTCTTCAGAGGTGAGTTTGTTCTTCCCG
>CAZCBU010000267.1:0-3461 GCA_964496995.1 uncultured Sulfurovum sp. | reverse complement strand
GCTTTGGCTTCAAGTTCCTGTTTAACCGTTTCAATATCAGTTGAAGTAGTCACTGTATAAACCATCTTTTATCCTTTGGTATTTAATAGTTGTATAGTACTGCTAAAGTGTGTATGGAGTGTGCATATAAAAAAGAGAAAGCTCTGACAAATAATATGGGGTGTCAGAAGAAAAATATTTTGTCTGAGGCATACAATACCTACCGGCACAGTGGGTTATTTTATGTGTATGCAATGTGCAAACCATCTACACATTGTATGCACGTTATATGATTATAATGCGGATGTACAGAGAGTAAAGCCTCTGAAAATATATCGGGTATCAACCCACAAAAAGGATTAAAAATGAAAAAAGTTGTATTGGCAGCAGTAGTTGCATTAGGTTTAGGAATGGGTTTTGCGTATGCAGATGGTGAAAAAGCGGCTCAAGAGTTGGAACATGCAAATAAAACAGCAACAGGGCCTGACAGTTTTGCAGGTGACATGTCTAAAATGAAAGCAGCTGGTAAATGTAATGCTGACCAGAGCGGTAAAATGAAAGCAAAAGCAACAAAGCCGGCTAAAAAGCCGACAAAAGCTGAGTTAGAGTTGGAACATGCCAACAAACTTCAAAATGAAGCCGGTGCCACAGCAGGTAACATGAAAAATATGAAAGCCCAGGGTAAATGTAATACCGGCAAATAAATTTCTACAGTAATCTCCTCCTTAAAGACAGCCTGATCTCAGGCTGTCTTCTTTAAATGATGTTAAAGAAGAGAAAATTTTTTATCTTTTCTTATCGTTCCCGCTTCCTACTTCTGCACCTTTTTCCGCACCTTTCTCCAAACCTTTGACTGTACCTGCAACGGCACCGGCTGCTGCACCGACAGCGCCACCTACTACATCACCTACTACAGGTATGACCTCATGACCTTCTTTTGCACCTTTTTCAATACCTTTGCCCGTACCTTTTACTGCACCAACGGCAGCACCGGCTCCGGCACCTACTGTACCACCTACAACACCGCCAACACCTTTGGCTGTATTTTCAACAGCTTTTTCAGCTTCATTGGCATGAAGTGAACTGGAAAGAGCAACGATCGTTGCCAAAGAGAGTAGTGAACCTAATATAATTTTTTTCATTTTGTTTCTCCTGAATATTTATTTACAATATAATTATAATAAGTAAAGGTTAACAAAATGGAAATAAAGAGAATGTAAATATTTCTTTATTCTATATGCACAAACTATACACGCTTTCGTAATATCATAAGAAAAATACGAAGGATCTATGATGAGTGAAAATGTGAAAGATATTGTTTGCGGTATGGATATTTCTACAGATACGGAATTTCATTTGGAACATAGCGGAAGAGTCTATTATTTTTGTTCTGATGCCTGTCAGCATAAATTTCAAACGGATCCGCATGCTTATGTGCATACACATGATGAATCTTCGGAGGAGTGTATAAGTTGTAAATCTCTGATAAAAAGTATATATATACCGGATGATTTTGAAGAAGGTCATCATAACCACGGTACAGAGGCTCATACTGATCAGAAAGTGACAAACAGCACTGCCATTTATACCTGTCCCATGCATCCGGAAATTCAGCAGAAAGGGCCGGGAAACTGTCCAAAATGCGGGATGGCGCTGGAGCCTATGGTAGCACAGGCAGGAGAAGAAGATACAGAAGAACTGGATGATATGACACGCCGCTTTAAGATCAGTTCGGTACTTGCGCTTCCGGTATTTATTTTGGCAATGGTTGCCGACCTTGCACCTGCATGGCTTCCCTCATGGCTCTCTATGTCGACGGTACAGTGGATAGAATTTTTCCTGGCCACGCCTGTTGTACTCTGGGGTGGATGGCCGTTTTTTGTACGAGGGGTCAATTCGGTCAAGACCTGGAATCTTAACATGTTCACATTGATCGCACTGGGAGTCGGGGCTGCCTGGCTTTACAGTATGGTCGCCTTACTTTTTCCTCACATTTTTCCTCCTAAAATGCAACTGAATGGTGGTCTGGTACATGTCTATTTTGAAGCGGCTGCGGTCATTGTCGCCTTGGTACTTTTGGGACAGGTGCTGGAACTGCGGGCACGTTCACAGACCAATACTGCCATACAGACACTTCTGGGACTGGCTCCCAATACGGCACGTATCGTCAGAGAAGACGGCAGTGAAGAGGATATTCCTTTGGAAGAGGTCATGGTAGGAGATATTCTGCGCATCCGTCCGGGAGATAAAATACCTGTAGACGGTGTGGTAACCGAAGGTGAAAGTAACATTGATGAATCCATGGTCACCGGTGAGCCTATTGCCATTGCTAAAAAAGAGGGTGATCCTGTGATAGGTGCAACTGTGAATGCCACAGGTTCTCTGCTTATCAAAGCTGAAAAGGTCGGAGCAGATACTTTGCTTTCCCAGATCGTAGAAATGGTGGCGAATGCCCAGCGTTCACGTGCACCGATCCAAAAACTGGCAGATGTGGTTTCGGGTTATTTTGTTCCTATTGTCGTGCTTATAGCTATTTTGGCATTTATCGGCTGGTATGTCTGGGGACCTGAACCACGCTTGGCGTATGCAGTGGTTTCTGCAGTGGCAGTACTCATCATAGCCTGTCCCTGTGCTTTGGGTTTGGCGACACCGGTTTCTATTATGGTGGGGACAGGGAAAGGGGCATCTCACGGTGTGCTCATTAAAAATGCAGAAGCTTTGGAGATATTGGAAAAGGTCGATACTCTGGTTGTAGATAAGACCGGTACGCTTACAGAAGGCAAACCGAAACTGGTAACAGTGAAAGTAGAAGAGGGTGTGGATGAAGAGCGCTTTCTGAGTCTGGTCGCTACACTCGAACAGTCCAGTGAACATCCTTTGGCAGAAGCCATTGTTGAAGGTGCCAAAGAGAGAGGTTTGCGACTGTATAAAACAGAAGATTTCAACTCTGTGACAGGAGAGGGTGTGACCGGCTCGGTAGATGGTGTAAAAGTTGCCATAGGAAACAGAAAACTTCTTGAAGGAATGCAGATTGCCTTGTCTGATCTGGCTACACTTTCTGAAAAATACAGAGAAGAGGGGCAGACTGTCATGCTGGTTGCTCTGGATGGAAAGGTTGCAGGTATTGTAGGTGTGATGGATCCCATAAAAGAGACAACGCCCCAAGCCATTGAAGCACTGCATGAGCAGGGTATCACTGTGGTGATGCTTACCGGCGACAACAAAACGACAGCCGAAGCAGTGGCAAAAAAACTCAACATAGACAGGGTACAGGCAGAGGTATCTCCTGAAGACAAATCCAATGTCGTAGCAGCATTGCAGAAAGAAGGTAAAGTGGTTGCGATGGCAGGAGACGGAGTGAATGATGCACCGGCTTTGGCAAAAGCACATGTGGGTGTGGCTATGGGAACAGGTACGGATGTGGCGATGGAAAGTGCGGGGGTTACGCTTGTAAAAGGTGATCTTACAGGGATAGTACGGGC
>CAZCBU010000266.1:0-4855 GCA_964496995.1 uncultured Sulfurovum sp. | reverse complement strand
GGAAGTGCATCAAGAGACACGTCTCTGGGATGTGGATAAGGGTGAGACACGCTCCATGAGAGGAAAAGAGGAAGCGGCAGACTACCGTTATTTCCCGGATCCTGACCTCCGTCCGTTAATTGTAACCGATGAGATGATTGAAGAGGCACAAAAGATCCCTGAACTTCCGGATGCGAAAGTGAAGCGTTATGTGGAAGAACTCGGTATTAAGAGAGCTGATGCTTTGGTCATTACTTCCAATAAAGAGATGGCTTACTATTTTGAAGAGATGCTTGAATATGGAGCTGTGGCTAAAACAGCGGTGACCTGGTTGACTTCTGAACTGCTGGGACGTTTGAACAAGTCAGGGCATGCAATGGAGAATTCTCCGGTGAATGCCAAGACACTCGGTACTTTGGTCGCGAAGATCTCTGACAGTACTATTTCGGGGAAAGGTGCCAAAGAGATCCTGGATCATATGATGGAAAATACAGA
Organism: uncultured Sulfurovum sp.; assembly: GCA_964496995.1. GTDB lineage: Bacteria > Campylobacterota > Campylobacteria > Campylobacterales > Sulfurovaceae > Sulfurovum. Next base: position 4,381 of record CAZCBU010000266.1, on the reverse strand, counting down.
ACGTGATATTGATGCCCTGATTGAAAAACTTGGTTTGGCACAGGTGAGTGATGACGGTGCGATCCTGGCGATCATTGATGAGATCCTTACCAATAACAAGGACAAGGTAGAGCAGTATAAGGCTGGAAAAGAGAAACTCTTTGGCTTCTTTGTCGGACAGACGATGAAAGCAAGCAAAGGTTCTGCAAATCCGGGTAAAGTAAATGAATTACTGAAACAGAGACTTGGTTAAATAAATTCACGTATAAAAAATTAAAAAAAGGGAGGGGAAGAGAATGAAACAGCTATTTTTATCTTTTGCCCTCAAACTTCGCAACTCCAAACGTTATAAAGAAACAAAAGCATATATCTGGGAGCTTTTGAACGGTACTTCCAACCCCTACAAGAAGTATCTCGATATTTTTATCATCTTTCTTATTGTAACCTCTGTTTTTATTCTTGTTTATGAAGTTACGAATCCTGTTCCTATCTGGCTGGATTATTATGACTTCTATTTTGTGTCGTTTGTTTTCTTTATAGAATATATACTTCGTCTGTGGGTACATAACGATCTTTCTAAATATATTGTGGACGAGTACCATGATTCACAGTTTCTTCACCGTGATTTTAAACTGTGGCCGGTCTTGAAACATGGCTTGAAAGAGAAACTCGATTATATGGTCACCCCGGCGGCGATCGTCGATCTGTTGGCTATTTTCCCTGCATACAGACCTTTGAGGGTTTTGCGTATCTTTGTTCTTTTCAGAGTACTGAAACTATTACGATATACGAAGAGTATCAATCAGTTCGTAGAGGTGATCAAAAATAAGCGTTTTGAGCTTTTAACCCTACTGTTTTTACTTTTATTTATTGTAATGACAGCCGGAATTGCCCTTTATGTACTTGAAGAACGTATCAATCCTGAGATCGATTCTCTCTTTGACGCGATCTACTGGTCACTCATTACGATCTCTACGGTCGGATACGGGGATATCTCTCCGGTAACCAATGCCGGCCGTACGATCTCTATGCTGACCATCATAGCAGGTATTGCCATGATCTCGTTTGCAACATCGGTGATCGTTTCTGCTTTTTCTGAAAGATTAAGTGAGATCAAGGAAGGACGTATTATTGAACAGGTCAATAAAAGCCGTTCTTTTCTGATCATTTGCGGTTATGGTCAGATGGCAAAGATGTTCTTTCGTCAGAAAAAAGGTTCTATAGACAATTATATTATTCTTGACAAGAGTCTGAAACGTGTTGAAGAAGCAAGAAAAGACGGATATAACATAGTTCAAGAGGATGCCAGTCGTTTTGATACTTTAAGTAAATTCAATGTGGAACATGCCAATATTACGATTCTGTGTCTGACCGGTTCTGATGTTGAGAATATCTATATTACTTTGAATGCAAAGAGTATTTCCCGCAAGATCAAAGTGATCGCCCGGGTCAATGATATTAATATCGTCTCTAAATTTGAGTATGCCGGTGCGGATCATCTTCTGATGCCGAATGAAGTTGTGAATACGATGATCCGGACAGCGATCACACAACCGACTATGTATAAGGCCATCCATGCTATTTTGACAGGGAAAAGTGTTGCCCGTATTGATGAGATGCATGTACATGACGGACACTCGCTTGTAGGAAAGAGTATTGGAGAATTGGATTTTAAAGTAAATAAACTGCTCTTTATCGGTCTTCAGCGTAAGGGGGAATTCATCTTTAACCCTCCTTTAACGGAGATCATACAGAGTTATGACATCCTGTTGCTGATGGGTCGGAAGATCTCTTTGGAGTATTTTAGAAATAGACATGAAGGACAGTTTTAATGCGTGAACGATCTATTTTGCTTTTTGGATACGGCAGCCATGGCAAGTTCATTGCAAAAGGTTTGCATGAAGATGGTTTTAGACTGAAGATCATTGAGTCCAATCATGATTATTATCTACAGGCAAAAGAAGATGGATTCATTGATGTGGAACATATGGATGTGACCAATGACCGTCTGCTTGAAGTACTTGACCCGGAAAGGTATGAGCAGCTGGTCTGTGTAATGGAAGATGAACACCTCAATGTATTTCTGACACTCTCTTTACGCTCACTCTTTAAAGAGAGTTATATCCTTGCGATCTCAGACTCAATACACACGACAAAAAAGCTTAAAATGGCCGGTGCAGACAAAGTGGTGGATCTGTATGAAGTGAGTGCCAATAAAATATACAATATCCTGAAACGACCGGTAGCGACAAAGCTGCTTGAAGGATTTGTTTCAGGGCGTGACGGTATAGGGTTCAAAGAGATGCTTATCCCACCAAGATCTTTTTTGGAGGGGATGACGACCGATGAAGTTGATTTCTCACCTTATGGTGTTTTGTTGATTGGTATGATCGATGAAGCTCTGGGACACTCTTTTGTTTTTATTACAGCGGGTATCAACCATGAACTTAACCATGGTGATACCATTGTCTGTATCGGGCCGGAAGACAAACTGAATGCATTTGCAGAAGAGATAAAAAAGAAGGAGAGTCAACGATGAAACTAGCAGTCATAGGAGCCGGTAAATGGGGCCAGGCCCTCTACCATGCCTACAGTCAGAATAATGATGTCGTGATCCACTCCCGTACACCTAAAGAGATAGAGCATTTTGTTTCTCTGGATGAAGCTTTGGACAGAAAATATCTTATTATGGCTATTCCTGCGCAATTTGTCCGTGAGTGGATGGAGAATAACTTTGAAGACCGTGGGCAGAATATTCTGGTTGCAGCAAAAGGGATAGAGACATCAACCGGTGCATTCCTGAATGATATTTTCAGTACTTTTTTACCTGATGAGAGACTGGCATATATCTCAGGTCCATCCTTCGCTGCAGAGGTGAAGCAGTCACTTCCTACGGCACTGATGATCTCATCGACCAATACAGCTCTGGCGCAAACCTATGCAGATGCTTTGCCGGAATTCATCAAAGGGTATGTGGATGATGATGTGGTAGGTGCTGAAGTTTCAGGTGCCTACAAAAATGTCATTGCCATCGCCGGTGGTGTGTGTGACGGTTTTGGTTTGGGGAACAATGCCAGAGCGGCACTGATCTCCAGAGGGTTGGTTGAAATGACCCGTTTCGGTGAAGCTTTTGGAGCAAGGGCTGAAACTTTTTTGTCTTTAGGCGGTGCCGGAGACCTTTTCCTTACGGCATCTTCAACCCTTTCACGAAACTACAGAGTGGGGCTTGGTCTTGCCAAAGGTAAAAACATGGATGAGATACTTGAAGAACTTGGTGAAGTGGCAGAAGGTGTTCCAACAGCAAAAGCCTTGCATAAAATAGCACAAGACAAAGATCTTTATCTGCCGATCGCAGAAGAGGTCTATGCCATGATAGAAGAGGGGAAAGACCCTCATCAAAGTGTCAAAGATCTGTTGGGTTAAAATGGAGAAAACACAATTTTCCTATTATCTTGATACTGTTTCAAAATATGCAGGGGGTATCGCTGCCTTTTTAGTACTGCTTCTTTCACTGCTGGTCGCTTATGATGCAGGGATGCGTTATCTATTTTCTGAAGGCTCCATTGCACTTCAGGAAGTAGAGTGGCACCTTTTTGATATGATCTTTCTTTTAGGCTTGTCCTATGCTTTAAAGCACGATAAACACGTGAGAGTAGACATTTTCTTTGAGAAATACACTCCTGATACCAAACATATTGTGCAGATACTCTCTATGCTTTTTCTGCTCATTCCCTTTTCACTGCTATTCTTGAATGATGCTCTGGATATGACCTTTCAGAGTTATCTGCAGCATGAAGTCTCTCCCGATCCGGGTGGTTTGGGTAGTCGCTGGATGATCAAAGCAGTGCTGGTCTTTGCTTTTGTGCTGCTCATTATGCAGGCATTGAGTGAATTGCTCAAGGCTTATCATCGATTAGGGAACAGGAAGCTTCTCTTCCGTATCCTTACGGTGATCGGACTCCTTGCTGTGTTGGTCTATCTGGCCTGGTTCAACCGTATGGCATTCTGGTTCGATCCGGTCTTTTTGATGTTTGCACTGGCACTTGTGCTGCTGATGATTGGTTTTCAGGTGGCATTTGTTTTTGCCGGTGTGGCACTCTTTTTTGCTCTTATTGCAGATGAAGTAGGGCCGCATGTCCTTGAAATGCTGCCGTATCGGACCTATGGTATTATGGGAAATGTCACGCTGATGGCGGTGCCACTTTTCATTTTTATGGGGCTTATTCTGGAAAAGTCGAAAATGGCAGAGAACCTGCTTATTTCCATGGGAAAACTTTTTGGTCAGGTACGTGGCGGACTGGCGATCTCTGTGGTCCTGGTCGGAGCCATTTTGGCTGCAAGTACCGGGATCGTCGGGGCATCTGTTGTGATGATGTCTCTGATCGCACTGCCGTTGATGCTG
>CAZCBU010000265.1:0-5635 GCA_964496995.1 uncultured Sulfurovum sp. | reverse complement strand
GGGAAAGAGTTCTTTTTCTCTTTAAAGTACCCCCACGCGAATTCCACCGGCACACCGGTGATCTCCCAGTTGCCTGAGGTTGTGTCTGTCCCCGTTGAAAGCTCTTTGGCATAGCCGTATGCTGCTGACGGTTCTGTATTTTCATCCAAACCTTTTGGAAAAATACCTGAACTCTCAAAACAAGCCCTTCCAAACCCCAGTCTGTTCAGGTTGGGTATGTATAAAGGACCTGAACGTCCCTCTTCCGCCCTGCCTTCAAAACACGCTTGAGCAATGTGTCCCAGAGTATTGGAACCGGCATCATTGAATTTTGTACCATCTGCTGTTTCACCTACAAATTTATCTGCATCTTCTGCTCCGCCCAGACCAAAAGAGTCCAATAATAAAATAACTGTCCGTTTCATTTAATATCCTTCTGTATTCTTAGCTTTACTCAGATCAAGCTCAGCCAAAAGGTTATTCAGTAGACTTGAAGCACCAAAACGGAAATGATCGACGTTCACCCAGTCATCCCCCAGTATCTCTCTGGCAAGATCCAAATAGGCTTTGGCTGTCTGTGCATCTTTCACACCGCCTGCTGCTTTAAATCCGATATTAGGGTTCTTCTCTTTGATCACACTTAACATGATCCTCGCTGCCTCAAGTGTAGCATTGACAGGTACTTTACCCGTAGAAGTTTTAATAAAATCAGCTCCGGCATCTATGGCAATTTCAGATGCTTTCCGTATCAGTTCAGAAGTATGAAGTTCGCCCGATTCAATGATGACTTTAAGCAAAATATCACCACAAGCCTCTTTACAGGCTTTTACCAGTTCATATCCTACTGTTTCATTATCTTCCATGAGTGCTTTATAAGGGAACACGACATCCACTTCATCTGCTCCGTAGGCTACCGCTGCTTTGGTTTCAGCCAAAGCAATGGCAATATCATCACCGCCATGAGGGAAGTTCGTCACTGTAGCGATCTTGATATGTGCTGTCCCCTGGGCTTTCAATGTTTTACGTGCGACAGGAATGAAACGCGGGTAGATACACACTGCCGCAGTATCCCCTGCCAAAGAGTGTGCCTGATGGCAGAGGTCGATCACTTTTGCATCTGTATCGTCATCATTCAAGGTAGTCAGGTCCATAAGAGCTATCGCCTCTTTGGCTGTTTTTTGAAGATCGGTCATGTTATATCCTTCTAACCTAAAGTATTGAGCCGCCTATGCTCATAAAGATCCCTACCAGCGTAGCAGACATGAAATTCGAGAGTGTCCCTGCCAATACTGCCAGGAGACCAAAACGTGCGATCTCCTGTCTTCTTGAAGGTGCCAAGATACCCAGTCCGCCCAGTAAAATGGCAATGGAAGAGAGATTGGCAAAGCCACAGAGTGCCACGGTAATAACAGCAATAGAGTGTTCAGAAAAAAGTTCTTTGTTTGCAATGAAATCCACATAGGCCACAAACTCATTAAGTACAAGTTTCTGCCCAAGCAGAGAGCCTGCCTGCACCGCTTCAGACCATGGTATACCGATGATATAGGCAATCGGTGAGAAGAGATACCCCAAGATCATCTGCATTGTAACATCAGGGTAACCAAACCAGCCGCCAATACCGCCAAGCATCATATTCAGCAATGCGATCAGCGCAATAAAGGCAAGAAGCATCGCACCGACATTCATAGCCAACGAGAGACCTGAAGAAGCACCTATCGCAGCAGCATCGATCACATTGGCCGCCTCCACCTCTTCTTCTATCTCTTCTGCGACCTTTTGCTCTTTAGCATCATCGATCTTTTGGGTTTCGGGTACCAGTATCTTTGCCATAAGCAGACCACCCGGTGCCGCCATAAAAGAAGCAGCGATCAGATAATCCAGAGAGATCCCCATAGAAGCATACCCTGCAAGCACCGCACCTGCAACAGAAGCCAATCCTCCTGCCATAATGGCAAAAAGTTCAGACTGCGTCATCCCGGCGATATAAGGTTTCACCACCAAAGGAGCTTCCGTCTGTCCTACAAAGATATTCGCCGCTGCAGACATGGACTCTGTACGGCTTGTACCCAGCATCTTTTGCAAAGCTCCACCAAAGATCTTGATGATCCACTGCATAATATTAAGGTGGTAGAGTACAGACATCAGTGAAGCAAAGAAAATGATAACGGGAAGGACTTTAAGTGCAAAGACAAAACCGTTGCCGGCAAAGACTTCAAACATTTTATCTGAAACCAGAGGACCAAACAAAAAGGATATACCGGCATTGGCAGAATCGATCACGGTCTGTACTCCCGCAGAGATACTTTTAAGTATAGACGCTCCCGACTCTGTGAGCAGTACAAAAGCCGGTACAATGGCCTGCAAAGCAAAAGCACCTCCAATGGTACGAAAATTAATGGCTTTTCTGTTTTTTGAAAAAAGAACAGCAATTGCGAGCAACACAAGAATCCCAACAAACCCCATTAAAATACCCATTTTCACCCTTTACAAATACGTATATGCTTAGTTTACACAAAAAAAATTTATCTGTCTTTAAAATTTTAATGGCCTCTGTCAAAAGTAGATGGACAGATATTGAGAAAGATATTAACATTTACCAGGGAAAAGAGTAGTTTATCCCCAAAATATTTTGCTATAATATACTAAATAAAGAGGGTTGTTCAAAAAGCCCAAAACAAAAGGAGCTACAATGAAAATATTACAATTCAGATCATTACTTTTAGCAGGTGCTGTCATCACTGCACTTTCTTTTACAGGTTGTGCAACCAAAACACAGACAGGTGCTGCTGTAGGTGCCGGTACGGGTGCATTATTAGGCCAGGCGATCGGAGGGAATACAGGTTCAACACTTGCAGGTGCAGCGATCGGTGGTTTGGCTGGTGCTGCCATCGGAAACAATGAAGAGAAAAAAGACAGAAGAAGATACTAAGTCAACTGAATACCCAAGTCCAATTAGGCTTGGGTATTGATCCATTCGGCCAAACCAAAGATAGAAACTGCTACTTAGCCTACTTTAACTACATACAATATCATTTGTACGTCCATGTACAGTCATTTATTTTGCAACAGAATGACAAATGGAAGCACAGTCATGGACCCTTTTTCTCTGGATAAAACAAATTTAGACTATAATAACATTCTAACAATGTGCAAAAGGGAAGAGTCGCGTGATAAAGAAAGTATATATACATAGTCTACTATTGGGATCTAGCCTCTTTTTTTTCACTGCCTGCAGTCAAAAAAACATCAAAGCAATACAGCATGATAAGCCTATAAGCTATACTAAAACACCCAAAGCAAAAAATACTTCTCTCCTTAAACCCTTAAAAACAGACAAAGCACTTAACGGAAGATCTGCATTTTACTCATTGGGGTATCCATCAGATGCTTTAGCGGCAAGACTCTATCTGATCGACCATGCCACTACCAGTCTTGACGTACAGTATTACATCTATAAAGACGATACCATAGGCAATTTGATCTCTATACATCTGCTAAAGGCTGCGGAGCGAGGTGTAAGAGTACGCATACTCTTGGATGATATCAACACGGCAGGCAAAGATGAAAAACTTTCAAACCTTGCTGTACACCCCAATATAGAACTTCGTCTCTTTAATCCAAATATACTCAGAGACTCTTTACGTAATCTTGCTCTCCTGTTCAATATCAACAGTCTTGGTAAAAGAATGCATAACAAAAGCCTGATCGCAGATGGCACAGTTGCTATTATAGGAGGAAGGAATATCGGAGATGACTATTATATTGTCGATACCGAGACACTCTTTTTAGATTATGATGCTTTGATCATAGGAAAAGTGGTGCCTGAAATTGCAAGATCCTTTGATATCTACTGGAACAGTGATGAGGCCAAACCTGCACTGGATGTACTGAAGAAAACACATAATGTTACATCTTATGAAGAGGTAAAAGCCTACTTACTCTCTGAATTAAAACAATTTGAAAAAAGTACCCTTTATAGAACCATTATAAATTCAAAATTCAATCAAAAACGCTTACAGAACAGACTCATTCTGACTGTGGCAGACAATGCAGAATTCTACTATGACCCACCCAATAAAGTAAGTCGTGATACAAATGAAAACAAACATAATATCTCACAACAGATCAAAGCAGATATTGCTCGTATCAAAAAGCAGGCTATTGTCATCTCACCTTATTTTATCCCCAGTGATGAAATGATGCATGCATTCAAAGCATTGAGAGACAGAGGCGTAGAAGTCATCATAGTGACCAACTCCCTCTCTTCTACCGATGTCTTCCCTGTCTATGGCGGATATAAAGACTACATAGAGCCTCTTTTGAAGATGGGTGTAAAGATCTATGAGCTTAAGGGTGATTCTCTCAAAAAACTGGCAAAAAAGAAGAGAAAAAACAAAAAACAAAATCCCCCAAATGTTTCTCTGCATACAAAAATGATCATACTGGATGATAATGGACTTGAGATCGGTTCTGCCAATATTGATCCTCGTTCAGACAAGCTCAACACAGAACTGGTGATGATCATAGACTCAAAGAAATTGGGAAAAGAACAACTTAAAGATATGGATATGATACTGTCGTTGAAATATTTCTATCAGCTCAGCTGGGGAAAACACCCCTATGACGGAGATGACATCATTACAGACGGCCCTATCTGGAAAACCCTGGAGAACGGGAAAATGAAAACCTACTATCACCCGCCCAAAACATCATGGTTCAAGATGTTCGGAGCAGACGTCATTTCACTTCTACCTGTAAAGGGATATCTCTAAACTTCTTCTACAGCGCTTAGAGCTCTTTTGGATGGGCTACAATAATTAAAATATTTTTCATGATTTTCTTTACTATTTTATTTTGATCTATACTTTTTTAGCTCTCCTAATAACCACTTGCTACTCTCTACTCTAGGAGAATTCAGGCATTGAATATAATACTTGTTTCCACTCATTGTACTTTTCGTGGCAGAAAGGCGTATAAAGTCTTCTGCTGATCTGATCTCATCTTTAAAATAATCATACTTCTTTTTTATGTGTGCTGCAGCATCTACACCACTGTGTTCTGAACCATTGCGAATATATTTACACTCTGTGGTCTTTACATAATTTAAAAGATGATTTATCTCTGCTGTAGTATCTGCAAATGCAGGAACTGCCAATAGGGAGATCAATAAGAGTAGTTTTTTTAACATAGCGTATGCCTTGATAATAATATTTTAGAATTATAACAAAGGTAAATAGACGGAGTATTAATAGAAGTGGGGAGAAAAAGTTGAAAGATATTCAGCAGAGAACTTCTCTGCTGAACAGGTGAGGTTGACTATTCAACCATCGCTTCAAGCTCTTCTTTAGAGACTTTGTTGAAGTTCAGGTACTTGTAAATATCATCAGACATTTCCGGCTTGATCTTGTTTTCTACGATCTCAAGGTACTCAGCTGCTGTCGGGAGTTTACCTTTAAGTGCAACTACCGCTGCAAGTTCAGCAGAACCAAGATAAACCTGAGACCCTTTACCGAGTCTGTTATCGAAGTTTCTTGTAGATGTTGAGAATACCCATGCGTTCTGTTTTACAGAAGCCTGGTTACCCATACAGAGTGAACATCCAGGGATCTCAACTCTTGCACCTGCCATACCGAATACAGAGTAGTATCCTTCTTCC